>RZYZ01000037.1 GCA_009930125.1 Clostridia bacterium
TAATTGTGATCTCCATGTTCATGGGTTGTATAGACTTCATCAGCGAAGAGACTCAGCGGAGTGAGCCCTGGGACTGTATTGTCCTTATAGGGATCGATGACCATGGTGAACTGATCATAGGTCACTGAAAAACAGGAGTGTCCATGCCACGTTATGATGAATGAATTATCCATTTAAGTTTCCTCCTTACAGGTGGTTGTAATCAGATCGTTCTTCTGACGATAACCTTTACAATATTATACCTGTAAGATTTTAACAATCTGCTAACAAAGAGAAACGGTTCTATTTACATTGCCATATTTTAACAAACTTTTTTTCACTAGAGTTCCTGCTTCTCATACCCTTCAGGATAGAGGATGCGGTCATACCAGTTCATCTGGAAATGCGGTCTATCCTGTCTGCCCTGGTCCCAGTAATACCCGGCTTCCAGTCCGATGCGCGCTCCGATTTCCGCCGCTTTTCTGAAAAACTCCGGATCGCTGTACTCTTCTCCTCTGACATTCTTCGCAATGTCGAAGGCTCTGCGCTTCGTATGCTCCGATTCCGTTGTCCAGGTGACGATGCTCCCTTCGGCGGTTCGTCCCAGAGAATACAGGTATTCCTGTCTTTCCTGGGTGCGGTAGGTTTCCGTCACAAGTACTGGAAGACCTTCATCTTCAGCGATTTCAAGAAACAGGAGAAGTGCTTCTCTGGTTTTCTCATTGAGCTGGTCTATGGAATCGATCCTGGCCATGGGATCGGAAACGGGCGGATACGTTTCCCCGGAATCTCCATGCATGATGAAGCTTCTGACCCAGATGCTGAGGATAAACAGAACAAGAATCCCGAGTATGCCCAGAAGCTTCAGTCTGGCTGCTCTTTTCTTTTTTTCTCTTCTCATGATGATTCTGTTTTTCGCTTCCATATAATCATTGCTCCTCTACCTGCATTGGTTCCAGTATGCCTCAAAGAGCTTAACAGGATCTAAGTTTCCTCTTCAGCTTTTCTGAAGATGCTTAGGATTCTCTTAATTCACGTGAAAGAAAAAGCAGCGGAATCTTCATGTAGATCCGCTGCTTTTCTCGCTGTCTATTTTTTTCAGCAGCTTCTCCAGCTGTTCCGCTTCAAAAAGCGCCTGTCCTCTGAAGGGAAATTTCTCCATGACGGAAAGTCCTCGCAGCGCCAGCGCTTCCGCTTTTTCCGTATTCTGTTCTACATAGAATGCATAATAGGATTTGATTCTCAGTCCATTGATGTCCTGATCCTTCAGAAGAATCCTTCCTGCTTTCTCATGGTAATGCTGTGCACGCGCTGTGTCTCCCGTGAGCAGTGCATGGAAGATCAGCTCGTAGTAGTAGGCCGGCAGAGAATAAGGTGGCATCTTATGGAGATTCTCCTCCACCACCTTCAGATGTTCTCCCGCTTTTTCCAGATTCCCTTTATCCATTTCCATGAAGTACAGATAGAACACTGCCGTCAGGTCATGAAAATCCTCCAGAGGAAGCGTCACAGGCTGAAGGTCCAGATCCTTGGGTCTCACCCCCATGGCCAGCTTCTTCGACAGCATGGCGCTTTCGTAGAACCGCTCGGCCAGCGGATTTTTTCGGAGGATGCTGAAGAACATCATGCCGTCCGTGGGCTGATTCATGCTGAAAAAGGGCCATGCATTGATGAGGGCCAGTAAAATGGAGACCACACCTGTAAGAAACAGCGGCACCGCCGTATAGACAGGCTGGCTGAAGCCGAAGGAAAACAGAATGAATCCGATCCCTGTAAGGATATTGAAGAGGATTCCGCCCGTGGAGTAGATGGCGAAATGCCTGAGGTCGGAGTTCTCTCCAGGAAGCATGGCGCAGAGGCCTCCGTAGCCCACATTCTTTATGAAGGTGACCTTCAGTTTCCCGTTTTCCTTCTGAATGGAAAGAGGTCCTGCTCGAAACAGAAGAAACCTGTATCCCAGAAACTTTCCGAATACCAGGTGTCCCAGTTCGTGAATGTTGATCACAAGGAACACGCCGAGATAAAACAACAGGAGCATCAGCGGAAAATGCCAGAAGGAAAGGGCATCCATGAAGGACAGGTCCACATCCAGAAAAGCGAGAAGAATCCCCAGCGTGATGCCCGTCACAAGGATCATACTGATGTATTTCCAGCTGACAGTCTTTTTCTCTCTCTTCTCTTCCAAATCCTCACCTCCTTTGTTCAGATTATAAGTTCAGAATCCATCCTGCAAGGACGAAGTACAGCATCAGGGACATGGCATCCACGATGGTCGTGATCAGCGGCGCTGCCATGATGGCCGGGTCCAGCTTGAATACTTTCGCCGCCATGGGGAGCAGTCCGCCCACCACCTTGGCCAGAATCACCGTGGCGAAGATCGCCAGGGACACCACCAGAACGACCTTTTCCTGACCGGGATAGGAAATGTAGAGTCTGATGTAGTTGATCACTGCAAGGAAGAGACCCGCGATGAGGCTGACTCTGAACTCCTTCCACAGCACTTTCAGTCCATCGGACACTTCGATTTCATTCAGCACCATACCACGGATGACCAGGGTGCTGGCCTGGGAACCGGCGTTACCACCGGTATTGGTCAGCATGGGAATAAAGGTCACAAGAAGTGGTATGGCTGTAAAAGACTCCTCGTATCTGGAGAGAATGCCACCGGTGATGACACCGGAGATCATCAGCACCGTCAGCCAGACGATACGGTTTCTTGCCAGCTCCCATGCCGGGGTTTTCAGGTAGGCTTTACCTGAGGGAATCGTCGCTGCCATGAGCTCAAAGTCCTCTGTGGTTTCATCTTCCATGACGTCGATGATGTCATCATAGGTGATGATCCCCACCAGGCGGTCTTCCGAATCCACCACGGGCAGAGAAAGATAATCGTATCGGTTGAAAAGATAGGCCACATCTTCCTTGTCATCGGAGGTATGCACTTTCGTCACATCATCTTCCATGAGATCCGAGACGATTTCATCGTCTCGGCTGAGAAGAAGCGTTCTCAGCGTGATGACGCCATCCAGCACTCTGTTGCTGTCTATGACATAGGCGTTATAGAGCGTCTCACTGTCTGCCCCATGTCTTCGGATGTAGTTTATGGCTTCCTTCACGCTCATGTTGGCTCGGAGGTTTGTGAACTCCGCCGTCATGATGCTTCCTGCCGAATCCTTGGGATACTTCAGGAAGGCGTTGATGGTCCCCCTTGTGGCTTCATCCGTATTCTTCAGCACTCTCTTCACAACACCGGCTGGAAGCTCCTCCATCATATCCACCATGTCATCCATGAACATCTCATCCAGAATATGACCCAGTTCCTGGTCCGTGATCTCATGGATGATTCTCTGCTGGGCCTCTGTTTCAAGGTTGGCGAAAACTTCTGCCGCCAGATCCTTTGGCAGAAAACGGAATACGATGATGGCTTTTTCCTTGGGAAGCATCTCGATGAATTCGGAAATATCCACTTCATTGAGGTCCACGATTTCTTCTCTTAGTGTCTTGAACCTATTTTCTTCCAGCAGCTGATTCAGAAGATCGATTTTCTCTTCAAAATTCATGGCGGCTCCCTCCTTCTTCTCTTTCGTTTAATAGTCTTAATCCTTGTCTATTATACCTTATAGATAGATGCACTTGAAAGACAGGGGACGAAAAAAAAGTTCCGGAGCCTCTGCCCGGAACTTTTACAGATATGCAGTGCTTTCTTATAGTGACAGAATGCCTAGTGCATTCAGAAACACGATGATGAGCAGCACAGGTGTGATGTATTTCAGAACAAAGAGAAGCACATCCACGAACTTCCCGTTTCCGATCTCTCCTCCGTTGGTCAGTTCTTCCCTGATACTCTCCTTTTTCGTGAAATAGGCCACGAACAAAGTGATGAGAAGACCGCCCAGCGGCAGTAGAAGGTTGGAGGAAAGGTAATCAAAAAGATCGAACAGGTTCTTTCCTGCCACCTCCACGGTACCGAATAGGGCATCCGGATGGGTGGTCAGAACCCCCACCAGAAACATCAGAGATGTGGTGAGCATCACAGCCAGTCTTCTCTTCAGCTTCAGCTCTTCCGTGAGGATCGCTATGGGCACTTCCACCATGGAAAGCATGGCGGTGGTGGAGGCGATGGCTGTGAGCACAAAGAAGGCGGTAAGTAGAACATTACCAAAAGGCAGCATGGAGAATACCAGTGGAATCGTCTGAAAGAGAAGCCCCGGTCCGCCCTCAGGTGCCAGATTGAATGTGAACACCACCGGGAAGATGGCCAGGCCCGCCAGCATGGAAACCGCCACATCGGAGAAGGCCACCTTGAAGGAGGTGCCCATGAGGTTGTTGTCCTTGTTGAAATAGCTTCCATAGGTGACCATGGTCCCCATGCCCAGGGAGAGCTTGAAAAACGCAAGTCCCATGGCAGCCAGAATGGAACTGCCCGTAAGCGCCGAAAAATCGGCTTTCATCAGAAACGCCAGTCCTTCTCCTGCTCCGGATAGGGTCAGGGCTCTTACTGCAGAAATGATGATGAGCAGAAGCAGCACCGGCATCAGCGTCTTCGTCACTCTTTCTATGCCCTTCTTCACACCACCGATGAGAATCACGGCCACCACAAGCACCGCCACAGCCTGCCAGATCATGGGCGAAACACCTGTCAGAGTATCTGTGAAGATCCCTTCCGATGCAGTGCGCGCCTCCTCCAGTCCCAGATCCTTCAGGAATCTGAAATCCCCTCTCAGAGCACGAAACACATAGGCATAGACCCATCCGGCCACGGTGCTGTAGAAGAACATGATCAGAAGGGCGGAAAGCAGTCCCATGTATCCGATGGTTTTCCAGAATCTGTGCGCTTTCAGCTTGTCAAAGACCCCCACCACATTGGATCTGGTTTTTCTGCCCAGATAGAATTCCGACAGCATGATGGGAATCCCCAGGAGCAATACAAAAAGGAGGTACACCAGTATGAAGGCGCCTCCTCCGTTCATTCCCGTCATGTAGGGAAATTTCCAGATATTGCCAAGCCCCACCGCAGACCCCAGTGTTGCAAAGAACACGGTCAGGGAAGTGGAGAATGTTTCTCTTTTCATGAGTATGCCTGTTTCTTCATTTCTTCTCTTCATCTTCTGTTTACCTCATGTGTTAAAGTTTTGATTTTTATTATACTTTGCCCACACAAGAATTACAAATGTTTTTCTAGAGAATTTCGTAAATCACTTCCACCCTTCTTTCCATCTCCACTTCACGAGGGGTCACATCCATCTCCATGGACTTCATGGCCATGGGCATCTCCACCCTGGATGGATTCAGGATGCTATCCTCCTGTAGTGCCGTGATGACCTTCACATGTCCTACGTTCACTTCCATGGCCTCCGATAGAACCTTCGCTTTCTTTCGTGCATCCAGCACCGCCTCTTTCAGGGCTTCATCCAGTGCGGCTTCTTCGTCCGAGATCCCGAAAGTGATTTCAAATTCCGGAGTGGTTCCTCTCTCCGTGATCTCACTCAACAGGTCAGACAGCTTTTCAAGGTCCATGGGCATCTCCAGAAACAGCTTTGAAGTGAACTCATATCCTTTAAAGACGTTCTTATAGAATTTCCCGTCGTGCTCCTGTTCATAGCGGGTGCCGATGCGAAGATTTGTGGTCTTCATATCCTCTCTGCTCATTCCGGAAGCCACAACAGCTTCTAAAAGCTTCCTGCTGTCCTCGTTGTACCTGGAAAGGGCTTTCTCATACTTCTCATTTTCGGCCTTCAGATGAAAGCTCAGTCTGATGACATCCGGTTTTCTTCTTACGATTCCTTTACCTTCCACTCTGATTATTTTCTCCATTTTTTTCCTCCTTATGTTCCGGTTTCTGAAGCATCTGTAAGACCAGACACCTCATACAAAGCACTAGCGTCTCATTACTTCTATCTTAACCAACCTGTATGAGAGATACAAAAACTAATCCATGAACAGTTCGTGAATTTAGGTATACCAGTGCATAAAGCATTATTCCCCCTTGAAATCCGAACCGGAAAGGAATACTCTAAAATGGTACGACTACACAAAATCAATACATTTGAAAGGATGATTATAATGCTCAGCAAAAAACTCATTGATGCCATCAATGACCAGATCAACTATGAACTGCTCTCTTCCTATCTGTATCTTTCCATGGTGGCCTACTGTGAAGACAATGACTTCCAGGGAGCGGCCAACTTCTATAGAATTCAGGCGAGAGAAGAAGTGGATCATGCCATGAAATTCTACGACTATCTTGTGGAAATGAATGCCAGAGTGCTTCTGAAGGGAATTCCAGATCCTGAGACGGAATTCGACGGATACAAGGATACCTTTGAAAAGTCACTGGCCCATGAAAAAACCGTGACCAAGAGAATCTATGATCTCATGGACCTGGCTATAGAGGAAAAAGAACATGCCACCATCAGCTTCCTCAAATGGTATGTGGATGAACAGGTGGAAGAAGAAAGCAATTTCACAGCCATTCTAGGCAAGCTCAAAAGAGCTGAACTGGACCCGGCTGCTCTATACATGCTGGATGATGAACTTCTGAAAAGAGTGTACGTACCCATCGCAGCAGAGTAGAGCTTTCCCATACACCGGTCTTTAACCGGACAATTAAAAGCAGAAAAAATCTCTCCATTCACTACTTGTAGTGAGCGGAGAGATTTTGCTTTATACTTCTCTTTTCTTCTTCATTTCTGATTCTGATCGTCCAGTCTTCTTCCATCGAAAGCTTTCGACATGGAAGAGGTCTGGATGAAGGTCTTTCTGCTATCTGCTATGTCTTCTTCACCCTGTTTCCTGTATTGAGGTAGATCAGACCCGCGATGATGACCAGGGACTCCACAGAAAATCCCACCCAGGCGATTTTATTCTCATAACCTGTGAGAAGGATAGACGCGAAGAACATGAGGAGAAACACACTCCCCAGCAGGAAGAGAAAGCTTCCCATGAGCCGTGTGAGTTTGTCCAGATCATATTTTTCCTTTTCTTCCTTTGAAGAGATGTTATACCCTGAAATGAGCCATGCATACTTCTTGTATCGGATCAGCCAGCCCATGAGAAAAAGCAGTCCTGCAGGAATCAGATAGATCATGAAGAGTTCCTCCTTTTCATCTTTTCTTCCTTCTTTCCCAACAGATCAAATAGAATCGATGCACCCAGGATCAGAAGTGCGCCCATGGCCATGTTGAAATAGAAAACTTCTCCCAGTAGTATCACGGAGAAGACAATGGCGGACAAGGGATCCATATAGCTGAGCAGTGCCACATACTGAGAATCCAGCCGATCCACCGTGGAAAAGTAGAGGTAATAGGCAAGTCCGGTATGAACAATGCCCAGGATCAGTGCATAGGGCAGCGCTTCCAGCGGAATATAGAATGCAGCAAACTCTCCTGTGAAAAGCATGTATACACTCAGAACCAGAAGAGACAGAAAAAGCTCCATGAAGGTCCGGTCCATCCCGCTGATGCTTTTCATTCTGCGATTGAAGATGATGACCAGCGCGTAGAAAAAGGCAGCAGCCAGGCCGAAGAGAATGCCTCTGCTCTCCACATCGTTCATGACGGAGACATCCTTCATCTGAAGCACCACAAGACCAAGGAAGGCCAGAAGAATCGTAAGAATTCTGATGCCTGTGAGCTTCACCCGGAAGACCACCGCAGACAGAAGAATGAAGAGAATCGGCGCCATATAGTAGGCCAGGGTGGCACTGGTGATGGTGGTGTTCTTGTAGGCTTCAAAAAGAAGAATCCAGTTGATGCCCAGAAACGCGCCCCCGAAAAGCAGATTGTACCGGTTCCGAAGGACTGCTTCTCTGTCGATCTTCTTCTTCAGAAAGACATAGATGAAGATCATCACAAAGGTGCCCACAAAGCTTCTTATGAATGCGATATGCAGGGAAGGCATGGGAATTTTTCTCACAAAAAGACCGATGCTTCCGAAGATCAGCATGGCCAGAATGAATATGAACTTGTTTCCGCTTTTTCTCATGGCCCGCCACCTTTCTCTAAATCTGCTTTACGCCTTTCTTCATTATAGATGGAATCCTGTTTCTTTCTGCATGCTACTTTCTTCTGGATTCCATGACCTTCTCTTCCATCTCGTAGATCTTCTTCACTTCCAGCTGGGTGAGATTGGACAGGGTCTCTTTTCTGAAATGAAGCCCCAGCTCATCCCGGGTCATCTTCTTGTCTGTGGTCAGTGTTCTCCAGGAGACCTTCTTTTTCCCCATGTAGAGATCATAATCCACAATTCTTGTGCCGTCATCCACATATTCCATCCCCAGAAGGATCTTCTTGATGTAGCTGGGTTCATAGAAGGTGAAGAATCGTACGCTGTAGACATCCACTGCCAGAAGCATCTTGGGGTAATCCTTGGACCAGGTGCTCCCCAGCACGATGCCCATTTCAAGCTCTGTCAGCACATTCATGAGCCGGTCGAAATGAAGCTGGAAAGCGCCGTACATGTCATAGATCCGGATGTCCATCTCATACCATACTCTGTTTTTCAGTCCACTGTTCAGGTATCTCAGCGCATTGCTTCGGAGCTCCTTGTAGAGGGTGAAGTAGTTGTCGCTGACCAGGAGGCATTTCTCCATATAGATGTCGCTGAGCGTCACCTGACGGTTCAGTGATTTGTCCGTCAGCGCAATGATGACCCCCTGCTCCAGATTGCTGTTGATGAATTCCATGAGGCTGCCTTCCACACCTTCGTAATCCTCCTGGAGCTCATCAAAGACCTTCTCCATATCCCCCACGGCTCTCATGATGATGGTGCGGGAGACGATCTTGGTTCTATTGATGCTGCAGGCGAATCCGCTGTTGATGAGTCCTGCCAGAATCACCGACGGCTCGTCTGTGATGACCAGGGCGTTTTTCTCGTCGCTGGCCCGCACTACCCTTTCATCACTGGATGCCAGCAGCACGATGGTTTCGCCTTCCGTTGCGAAACTGAACGCATCCATGAGAGAAAAAAGCCCTTGAGTAGAAGTAACACCAAAATAGGTTCGAAGGCGCTCTTCCTCCTGGGTATCAATGAGAAGAATTCCTGGGCCTGTTCTTAATAATTCAACCATATCAAGTCTCCTTACAAATTTACTATAATCCGCTCTTGACTCTCCTGTACCGGTAGCTGTCGGTACCCCAGGGGTATCGCAGTTCATGAACCTTGCCGCTTTCCCCTTCGATGACATTGATGCTGGACACGCCATTTAGAAACCATCGGGTTCTCACCTTATGATTCTTCTTCTCCGGGTTGTGTCCATAGAGATTGTAATCCCTCGGGTCTGTGATCACATCTTCATAGTAATGGGACAGATGAAAATCATGTCCCTCTATCTTCACCACGCCTCCCATCTCAATGAGTGTGCTTCGGGAAACCATCTCCTTCACCTTTGCGTACTTGTCATGATTGCCCATGGCAAGGTAGATCTCCTGTGCGGAAGAGAATTCCATAATCCGGATGATCTTTCTGGCATCCCTTAGAAATTCCTTCATGAGATTTTCATTGAATTCCAGCTTGATGTGATCCGCCAGATCCCCCGTATGGATGATCACTTTCGGTTTCATGATTCTGATGAGTCTTCTTATGGCCGGATAGATGGCCAGAGGTGTATCCGAGATGTGCAGAATGAGATCTTTTCTCCCACGGAGTTCTTCCGGTATATAGATTCTACCCAGTGCACTGTATACGCCTTGTTTCAGTTTTTTCATATTATTCTCCTTGAGGATTCCTTCTTCCATCATATCATACCGGAAACCCCTGAAACAGATGGAAATTCAGATGAATAAGGACTGTTCCGCATGAACAGTCCTCCTGTATGGTGGCAGATATTGCCATTCATGACAAGCTGGACGGAAACCCTCACGCTCATATCATGCTGACCATGAGATCCTTTGAGGAAGATGGATCATGGGGATCTAAGTCCAAGAAACAATATCTCCTAGACCAAGAGGGCAAGAAGATCTACACCGAAAAGGGAAATCCCAAGTCCATCAAGATCGACACCACAGACTGGAACAAAAAAGAAACCTTAGAGAGATGGCGAGAGAACTGGGCGAATACCTGCAACAAGCATCTTGAGAAAAGCGATATAACCGCCAGAATCGACCACAGAAGCTATTCTGATCAAGGAATAGATAAACTCCCTACTGTCGATGTTCATCTGGGATATGTTGCAAACGCCATGGAAAGGCGAGGAATCCCTACTGAACGAGGTGAGCAGAATCGCCTGATCAGGAACCTCAACCAGAAGATCGAGGAAATCCTCAATCAGATCAAAAACCTTTTCCGCCAACGTATTGAAATCATCCGTAGTGTAGAACCTACTACCGTTGCTGAAAAGAAATCCTATCTTACAAGGCAAAATCAGAAACATCTACCAGCTGTAAAACATCTTAATTCAGAATCCATTGAATTTCTTTACAAACTGAATAAGAACAGAGGGAAACCTCACAGCATACAAGAACTAAAAGAGATCTACACAAAGAAAGGAAAACTTTTAAAAACAGATCCATCTCCGGAGAACTCCAAGGATCTTGAAGGAATCAGGGATTTCATGGATGATCTGAAGAGAGCACACCTGACAGAGAGATCTGAACAAGCTGAACTTAAACCTAAGATAAACGTTCTTTCAAGATCATTTGAATTAGGTGACTAGTATAGGGACATTAAAAAAAAAGCACCCATAAGGGCAATGTCATTAAGTTAAGAAAATCAGTGTATGGAAATCATACACTGATTTTCTTTGCGGAAATTTCAAAAAAAGCTTGACAATCCTCAGGAAAAATGCGGCGAAGCCCTTTGAATATAGAAATTCGAAGGAGGCCTGTTATGCCGAAACACACTTTTCCCTCTATTGTAAGAAAGAAGCTATTTACTGTCGTCGATGACCATATTGCGCGGAAACACGAGTTCCTCTCTGATCCAGAAAGAGATTTTACACGCCACCGGAAACTATCTCTAGACCATATGATTAAAGCTACGATGCTCCTTGGATCAGGGAGCATCGATAAAGAAATGCTGGAATACTTTGATTATCAACCTGATACTGTCACCGCTTCGGCATTTACTCAGCAGCGTGATAAGCTGTCCAATTCGATTTTTAAGTCAATCTTGTATCAGTTCACCCATAGTTTTAGCAATTTCAAAACACTGAATGGATACCGACTGGTGGCTGTCGACGGTTCAGATCTGCATATTCCACACAATCCTCGAGATACAGAAACCTATTTTCAGTCAACCCCTGGAACGAAGGGATTCAATCTCCTGCATGTCAATGCTCTCTATGATCTTCTTAACCGGGTGTATCTGGACGGCGAAATTCAGCCTGGCAGAAAAAAACATGAACGACAAGCTCTTATTGAGATGATGCGGAAATCAGATTTGGACTCGCCGGTTCTGCTGGTTGCCGATCGTGGTTATGAAAGCTATAACGTCTTTGCCCACATGATGGCAAAGGGATGGAAATTCTTAATCCGTGTGAAAGATGCTTCGACAAGAAGCATGTTGGGAACATTCAATACCCCCGCAAGCGGGGAGTTCGATCAGATAGTTCATCGAGAACTGATGTTTTAGCTAATTTCAAATGGGTTCTTTCCGAAGTTAGTTGATATAATTTAACAAAATCTTTTTTCTAAGCATCTGGAACCCACACCGTCCATACATAATACGCTTAATCACTTTAATTTTGTTAACGGTCCCTTCAGCAAGTCCATTGCTGTATGGGTATATAATCGAGTTCTTTACTGCCTGAAGATCTCTATGTATACCTTGTACGAAGCTGTTCAGCTCAGATATCGCGGTGTTTTCAACAGATTTTATCCAGGAATCCAGTTTATGTGGGTCTTCACTAAATAGGAGGATTTTGAACTCCTTGACAAGTTCGAGTAATAGTTTCAATTCTGGATATTGGTCTAATACAGCAGAGTAGATACCTTCATTTAGACCTTTTACGTGGCTCTTTTCCTTATAAAGAAGACTTATGATGGATTGCCTTTCAATACGCTGATAGTTAGTCTGCTGCATGGAATCAGCATTCTTAACTGATTCTTTTAAGATAAAATTTCTTATGAGAGAAGCACTTCCATCATATCCTTTTGCTTTAATCTGTTTGAAGATCTTTAAGCTTGATTGTCCTTTCATCGATAAATTTAGAATTTCTTTTCGATATGGGTCAAGTTTACTTCTGCCTCGTTTTTTTGCGCCCCCATGATTGCCAGTTGGATCAGCGAGTAATGCCCGGTTCACTGTACGCACGCTTTTACCCACAGCTTCTGCAATCTTAGGTTTTGAATAACCTTCTGAGAGCATTGTTCTTATAGTTTTAAGCATTGCTTTCCTTGACTTCTGACTTGGTGTTGGCTGTCCAGTTTTCAGAATCGGTATAGTAGAGTACTTGGATTCTTCTTCTGGTGTAATTTTCAAGTAGTTTGACACCGTTCTATTTCCAAGCCGTAAGGCTTGGGCGATATAGTTTACCGGATGTCCTTCTAGCCGCATATTTTGCACGGCTTGAATTAACTCCCATTTTGTCTTGTATTGATATTTTTTTCTGCTCGTTACAAACTCACTAGAGCAATTGTCTGCATCCTCTATTTCTTGAATCAGATAAACAGGGATAACTCTCTTAATGTATCCTTTTGCATACTCTGTAAGGTTCTTCAGTAAATGAAAGCGGTCACTAATCTGTACAATATTTTTGTTTGCATTTCTTAACGCCTTATGAAAAGTAATTGAGCCATCTCGGCTTACAACTTCTAGTTTCGGGAATGTTTTAAGCCAGTTCCTCACGTCCTCATAATCTCTGGAATCAAGTATGTCAACTACTTTTCGAGTTTCAATATCAATGAGAACTGTGCCATATGTTTGTCCTTTACGGAATGCAAAGTCATCGATACATGCTAGGCGAACCGAGTGATTGATAATTAGCGCCCCTTTTTTAAGAGCTCACAAATCGTTGATTTGCCTACCCTTACAACATGATCTCTTAAATATTTCTCAGCAGATACAGAACTCATTTTAGATGAAAGTTGAATTATTTCTTCAATTAACCTATTTGTTTTCTTTGATTTTGGACTGATGAAAGAAAAACTCTCTGCAAATGTCTTCCGTGTACACTCTTGATTCTGACAGAACATCTTACGATTCCTTAGCCTTATTATGGTTTTCTTACCTTGAATAGGTAGATCCTGGAACTCTCGCGTATAGCGTGAATGAACTCTTGATGAAGCTGTATGGCAATATGGACAATTCACTTCTGTTAAAGTAGATTCAACATCAATATAGATGACATCTCCAATTAATTCTGTAGATATCAAAGTCAGGTTCGGATCAAGCACTTTGATTAATTCTTCCAAAATATCACACCTTATACTATTTAATAATAATACTTATATTATATCATATAATGAATGTATTTTCAACTAACTTCGGAAAGAACCTTCAAATGACTTAAAGTTGATGGAGTTGCCTGTCTGTAAATTGACGGATATACTTTCCTTAAGAGTATTTAAGGAGAACGGAAAGGGACCCTTCCAACCTCAAAGTTCACGCAGAGCGATTGGAAAGGGTCCCCTACTAAATTAATTAGCATGGTAATTGTATCAGACTTTGAATTGGAATGGAATACCGAAAAGA
>RZYZ01000270.1 GCA_009930125.1 Clostridia bacterium
AATCTATCCACATGGTCGCGGAAGTTCTCCACATCCAGTATGTCTTTGCCTGTTAATGCTCTCAGTTTGTCTGCCTCTTCCTTCGTCATGATGTAGTCGGGCATACAGTTCATAATCATACGCTTCACCTCTGTCTCTTTCATTTCTTTTGTACTATTTTAACATACTTGGCAGCCGAAGCCTGCAGGAATGGGGAAGATTCTCCATTTCTTCATATTGTTAACAAATACCATAGGTTACTGATATAATTACTATAAGATAACTTACAAGGAGGCTACCATGGAGAAGAAATCCACCGCTTATCTCGCCGCTCTGTCCATGTCCGTAATCATCGGCTTCTCTTTTCTCACCAATAAGATCAGCCTTGATACCGCATCTCCCTGGGCCATTCTTGCCCACAGATTCACCTTCGCCTTCCTTGCACTCCTTGCGCTGAAGATCCTTGGATTCATGAAGTTCAGGATGACGAGGAAAGAGGTCCTAGCCATCCTTCCCCTCTCCCTGTTTTATCCGCTGCTCTTTTTCTCCCTTCAGCTGCTGGGACTTCAGAAAGTCTACTCTTCTGAAGCAGGAATCATCCAGGCCATGACGCCGCTTCTTACCATGATTCTAGCCACGCTGATTCTGAAGGAGAAGACAAAAAGAATGCAGAAGCTCTTCATGCTGGTCTCTCTGTCGGGAGTGGTCTATATCTCACTCATGAAAGGCGCAGAACTTTCCCTGGAAAGTCTCACAGGATATGGTCTCCTTCTTCTGTCAAGTCTCTCCTCAGCCATGAATCTGGTCCTCATCCGAAAGCTTGTGAAAGACCACAGCTTCATGAAGCTCACGTCTGTGGCCATCACCACGGGATTCATCCTGTTCAATCTCATAAACCTTACCCTTCATCTCATGGAAGGTAATATTATGCGCTACTTCTCCCCTCTGAAAACGCCATCTTTCCTTCTGGGGGTTCTCTTTCGCGGTGTACTTTCCACTTTAGGCACCTCCCTTCTGTCGAACTTCGCCTTGTCCAGGCTGGAAGCCTCCAGAATGAGTATATTTAATCATCTGGGCACCGTGATTTCCATCTTCGCGGGCGTTCTTCTACTACATGAGCATCTTCGCTACTACCAGGTCATCGGAGCACTGCTCATCATCATCGGCGTCATCGGAACCAATTATTTTGCAGCGGACAAGAGGGAAAGCAGACAGAAAGCATGATTAATTCCAGAAAGCACTGGACGTGGAAAAGAGCTGAAACACTCCGTTTCAGCTCTTTTCTCTATGTCTTAAGGTAAGGTCTAGAATTTTTCCGCTATGGTCTTCAGGATCACAAAGGATGACATGGCACCCGGATCGATGTGACCGATACTTCTTTCGCCTAAGTAGGAAGCTCTACCCTTCTGTGCAATGATGGTCTTGGTGTAGTTCACTCCCTCTTCCGCTGCGGCCACGGACTTGTCCATAGCTTCTCTTGTGGAGGATCCTTCTGCAATGGCTTTCTTCAGCGCTTCCAGTGCCGGCTCGATGGCATCCACCATGGTTTTTTCTCCCACTGACGCTTTTCCTCTGCTCTTGACTCCATCAAGGGCCGCTTCCAGCATCACCTGATAGTCATTCAGGTCCAGTTCTGTCTTTCCTGCTACGGCTTTCGAGGCATTCAAGAATGCCGTTCCGTATAAAGGACCTGCTGCTCCGCCCACTTTGGATATGAGCGCCATACCCACAGCCTTCAGAATATCTGAAGGGGTTTCAGGATTGGTGCTTTCCAGTTTTTCCTTTGCGGCACCGAAACCTTTGGCCATGTTGAGGCCATGGTCGCCATCACCGATGGCGGCGTCCAATTGGGTCAGAAACAGTTTTTTCTCCTCGATGATCTCACTGATGGCCAGGATCACCTCTTTAACCTTTTGTGCATCAGCCATATGCTTTGCCCTCCTTCTATGCTGCTATAGTGATTTCAGTGCTGGTGTATCTGCTGGAGCATCAAAGAGCTCTTTCAGTTCATTATCCAGTTTCAGAAGTGTAACGGAGAAACCAGCCATTTCAAGAGATGTCATGTATTCTCCTACCATGGATTTGTATACCTTGATTCCTTTTTCCTTCAGGATTTCATGAACTCTCTTGTTTGCGATATAGAGTTCCATAAGTGGTGTGGACGCAAGTCCGTTCACCATGACAACCACTTCACTGCCACTGTAGTCGATGTCTGCCAGGATCTTTCCTACCAGGTGGTCAACCAGTTCATCTGCAGGTTTCAGTGTTTCTCTGTGTGTACCTGGTTCTCCATGGATACCCATACCCACTTCGATCTCATTTTCTGCCAGTGTGAAGTTTGGCTCTCCAGCAGCAGGTACGATACAAGGTGTCAGGGCCAGACCCATGGATCTTACATTAGCGATGACCTTTTCTGCAACTCTCTTGACTTCGTCAAGCTCTGCTCCTGTTTCTGCCTTGGCTCCTGTGATCTTATGAACAAGAACGGTACCAGCGATACCTCTTCTTCCTGTGGTCCATGTGGAGTTTTCCACAGCCACGTCGTCATTGACTACCACATAATCCACCTTGAGATCTTCTGCTTCAGCCATTTCCTTGGCCATTTCAAAGTTCATGATATCTCCCGTGTAGTTCTTCACGATGAGCAGCGCACCCTTTGGTCCTGCCGTAGCCTTGATGGCTTCAAAAACCTGGTCTGGTGTTGGGGATGTGAATACAGCACCTGCTACAGCGCCGTCCAGCATACCCTTTCCTACAAATCCTCCATGAGATGGTTCATGTCCGGAACCACCACCGCTTACAAGTGCTACCTTGTTTTCCACTGGGGAATTCTTTCTCACAAGAACCTCAAATCCATCCAGCTTTCTTACATGGTCAGGATGAGCATAAACCATACCCATCAGC
>RZYZ01000271.1 GCA_009930125.1 Clostridia bacterium
AAAAAAACAGATAGAGCCGTGAGGCATTCTATCTGTTTTTTAAAGAGGCTATTTTGCAACAGCCCCTTCTTTTATTCACTCCATTTGATTCAGTAGCGTTTCTCCTTGCTGGTTCTGCTCAGTGCACCCACAACTCCTACAATAGCTGCGAAGAGTAGCGCTGCAAGAGGCCAGATGATCCAGGTGAATCCCCAGTTTCCGGAGGTGAAGCTCCAGTAAAGATACAGGAGCACAATGATGGGCCAGTAGATGCTTCCGATGATTTCGGATTTCCGGGTTATGATTCTTCCTTGCTCCGAATACTCTCCTTTCTTAAGCAGGATACTGTAGGCGGACTGCTTCATGCCGGCGGAGATGAAGAGATAGACCGCTGCACTGACAATGATCAGAAGGACTGCAACTCCGATGTTTAAGATATCGTCTCCGATTTCAAGCATGCCCAGGATCAGAAGCGGCACAACACTGAAGATGCAGAGGACGACACCAATGGTCACTTTGATGGCATTCACCATACGATAGTGGTCTTCTTCGATGTTTACATAACTGTGTGCCTGATGGTCCAGCACAAAATTTCCGTTCTTTTCCAGATTATATCGGCCAGTCTCCACACCACTCATGATGAAAAGGCCCACAGCCAGGGCAACCATGATGAGCAGAACCACAAGTCCCAAAGCCATCCCACCGTTGCGGATGCCAAGAAACTCTCTATTCTCTGTATTAGAAAGGATAATCAGCAGAAGCGGAGACCATATCAGGAGAACGACACCAATCCCCACCTTATAGGATGCCCTGATTCTGTTCTGAATGAAATCCCTTGCTGTTTCAATGGTGATGATCCTCTTCTCCGTCTCATCTGGTTCTTCCTGCATCATCTGCGAGATGCCCAGTGCTTCTGCTACTTCGTTGAGATTACCAAACTCTGAGATGACAATCCCCACCGCTTCATTTTCCGTTCTTCCCTGACTTTTAAGTTCCTGATACTTGTCTTCCATCATGGTAAGAAGCTCATCCTTTGCATGAAGAACCTCTCTGTTTTTCGGCAAGTTCAGAAACATGTTTTCCAGATAGGTTTTAATGGTTTCCATTGTCTTCTCTCCCTTCAATGAATCTCTCTATGACATCTTTCGTCAGTTCCCACTCTCTGCATTTTTCTTCGTAAAAGGCTCTTCCTTCCTCTGTGATCCGGTAATAGGTTCTTCTCTTTCCGCTGGTTTCATCTCCGTAAAAGGAAGTGACATATCCGTTCTTCTCCAGTCTTGAAAACACCGAGTAGAGAGTGGTCTCCTTCATGATGTAGTTCCCTTCACTGGTTTCCCTGATTTTTTTTGCAAGTTCATAACCATAGGATGGCGCTTCCAGAAGCAGATAAAGAATCATCGTATCGTTATATCCGCGTAAGACATCTGAACTGATCAAGTCGATCCCCCCCTTGTCTTTCTAAACTATTCCATCTGATGTAGTAATTTTACTTTATCAGATGTACTACATCAGGTCAAGTACTTTTCGAAATATTATACATGTCGACTTTATGACAGAACGCAAAAAAAGATACAGCAGAAATGCACCTTGTGCGCTGCTGTATCTCTATCATTCATCTTTACAGTTCCGGTTTCCAGTATACTTTTCCGAAGGATCGGAATCGTTCATATCTTTTCAAAATAAGCTCATCAGGCGAAACCTTCTCCGCTCGGGCCAGAAACTTTCTAATGGTCTCAGAAACATCCTCCATGACTTCATCCAGATGTTCATTGATGTCACCTTTTTCCGAAATGATGCCTTCAATGATGCCAAGACCATGGAGATCTTCCGCTGTGATCTTCATGATTTCACTGGCTTCCTTGGCCTTCCCCGGATTCTTGTACAGAATGGAGGAGAACCCTTCCGGTGATAGGATGGAATAGATGGCATTTTCCAGCATATGGACTTCATCTCCTGAAGCCAGGGCCAGAGCGCCTCCGCTTCCGCCTTCTCCGGTGATGAAGGAAATCATGGGCACTTTCAGAGAAGCACTCTCATAGAGGCACCTGGCGATGGCCTCTCCCTGCCCTCTTTCTTCCGCTTCCACAGCGCAACCGGCGCCTTTCGTGTCAATGAACAGGACAACGGGGCGGGAGAACTTCTCGGAAGCCTTCATGAGCCGCAGGGCTTTTCTGTATCCTTCCGGGTTGGGACTGCCGAAGTTTCGGATGATGTTCTCTTCAATGTCTTTTCCACGGGTGATGCAGATCACCGTCACAGGTCGCCCCTTAAAGAAGGCAAGCCCTGCCACCACTGCCTGATCGTCTCCGTAGAGACGGTCACCTCGAAGCTCCATGAAATCATCCATGATGCTTCTCACATAATCCAGTGGAAGCGGTCTGTCTTTGGCTCTGGCTTTTTGAACCTTATCCCATGCACTCATAAGCGTCTCCCTCCATGCAGCTGCAGCAGTTTTGAAAGATAAGCCTTCATCTCTTTCCTTTTCACCACTGCGTCCAGAAATCCATGACTGAGCAGAAATTCAGCGCTCTGAAAGTCTGCCGGCAGCTCTTTCCGTATGGTCCCTTCAATGACTCTTCTCCCTGCAAATCCGATGAGTGTCTTCGGCTCCGCGATGATGATATCGCCCAGCATGGCAAAGGAAGCGGTGACGCCACCTGTTGTGGGATCCGTGGGAATGGAGATGTAAAGAAGGCCTTTTTCCGAATGCTTCTTAATGGCGAAGGAGGCTTTGGTCATCTGCATGAGGGATACAATGCCCTCCTGCATTCTCGCTCCGCCGGAAGCGGAGAAAATCAGAAGCGGAAGATTGTAGAACTCTGCAAATTCAGCAAGCGAAGCCACTTTCTCTCCCACTGCCGAGCCCATGCTGCCCATGATGAACCCAGGTTCCATGAC
>RZYZ01000038.1 GCA_009930125.1 Clostridia bacterium
AAACATCCGAAACGGAAAAATCAACGACAGTTTCTCCACTGAAATCAGTCTGGATGAAGATCATGGTGAAATCTTCATCGGGGGAGAATCCAAGGAACCAGAGAAGGTCTTTACACTTATAGAAGACTATATAGAATCCATAAAATCAGACGGGAATTTCTTTGATGAACTGGAAAGCGATCTGGAACGCATCAAAAAAGGCATGACCGGAAACTTTGTCAACATCTTCAACTCCGTGGACCGGATCGGTGTCACCACCACTGGAATGCTGCTTCATCAGGAGGATATCTTCACTTACGTGGAAAAATTGAAAAATATCACTGTGGATGATGTACGCAGCAAGTTTATGGAAGTTTTCCATCCTGAAAGAAGTACGAAGGTCATAATCAGATAAAACGTATGTTCTATACTGATTTACGCATATTTATCAAAGTGGTTGAGCGTCAAATCAATCTATGAGTTGAAAATAATGCTCCTGTCAACGGTTTTGAGATGGATTCGTTTACATAGGATGGCATTATTTTCTGACAATGGCGAAACGTGCTGAAAATCAAGGAAAATTAAATTATAGATATTCTGTGAATTTTAAATATATTTCGCTTATAACCCTTCAAGCTATTGAAGGGTTATTCTTTTTTGTGTAAAATAAACCTATAAGTGGTAAAAAGTGGTAGAAAGTGGTGAAAAATGATGCTGATTGGTGAGTTTAGTCACGGAATGGATAAGAAAAACAGAATAATTATTCCATCTAAGCTCAGAGATGGATTGGGTGAGACATTTATCATGACCAAAGGTCTGGATTCATGTTTATACATCTATCCCAAAAACGAATGGCAGATTTTTGAACAGAAGCTGAAATCACTGCCGCTTACTGACAAGAATGTCAGATCCTTCGTTCGATTCTTTTTCTCCGGTGCCAATGAAATGGAACCAGACAAGATGGGCAGGGTACTGATACCGCAATCTCTCTTAAGCTATGCGGGTATTGAAGGAGAAGTTGTTAGCGTTGGTATGATGGATCGTGTGGAAGTATGGTCCAAGGAAAAGTGGGAAGCGTATAACGAGAGTGAAATGGATATGGATGCGATAGCTGAGAAAATGAATGAACTGGGAATATAGGTGAATATATGGAATTTACACATGTGTCTGTTCTACTGGAAGAATGTATAGAAGCGTTGAACATAAAAGAAAACGGAATTTATGTGGACTGCACCTTAGGTGGGGCAGGACATACCAAGGAGATCCTGAAAAAACTGCGAGATGGGAAGCTCATAGGAATCGATCAGGATACAGATGCTCTGAATAATGCCAGAGACATTCTGAAGGACTATGACAATGTGGTGCTGGTACATTCAAATTTTGAAAACATAGGAAAAATCATTGAAGAACATGCTCCTCAGGGAGTGGACGGGATTCTGATGGACCTGGGTGTTTCATCCTACCAGCTGGATGAAGGGGAGAGAGGATTCTCCTACATGAAGGATGCTCCGCTGGATATGCGTATGAACAGGGAAGATGTTCTATCCGCATATGATGTGGTCAACGGATATGAAGAAGCAGATATTGCTCGCGTCATCCGTGATTACGGGGAAGAGAAGTTTGCCAAGAGAATTGCAGGATTCATAGTGAAGGCAAGGGAAGAGAAGCCTATCGCTACGACCCATGAACTGGTGGATATCATCAAGGCTGCAATTCCGGCGAAGGCAAGAAGAGAAGGACCTCATCCCGCAAAAAGAACGTTTCAGGCCATAAGGATTGAAGTGAACAGAGAACTGACGATCATAAGAGATACCATCCTGGATGCGGTGGAAGGATTGAAGCCTGAGGGAAGACTGGCGATCATTACTTTTCACTCACTGGAAGACCGGATCGTCAAAAATACATATAAGGAGCTCATGTTTCCCTGTACATGTCCGACCAGTATGCCATGTATATGCGGAAAGACTGCAACAGTAAAGATTCTGACAAGAAAACCCATACTGCCTGGAGAAGAAGAGATAGAAGAAAATCCCAGGTCACGAAGCGCAAAGCTCAGAGTTTTAGAGAAAATTTAGGTTACGGGATATATAGAAAGGTGTGATGATGATGGCACTACCCAACAGAGTTCAGTATTTGAATACTGTGGCGAATCCTGAGATTACAAGAGAGAACAGAAGAGCTCAGGAAGAAGAGAACAGAAGGCTGGAAAAATCCAGACAGGAATTTGCAAAGAAGACTGCTGCAAGAAACAACAGAATGAAAATGAGTGCAGTACTCACCATATTCTTTGTGGCAACAGCTTTGTTTGTGACGATATTCAGAAGTGGAATGATTTATAACATGCAGAAGGAATATGTGGAGCTGCAGAATGAAACGCGCCTGACCTTAAAAAACAACGAGGCATTGCAGGCTGAGATCATCAAAGCATCATCCATTGGGGAGATTGCTGAGAAATCCATAGCCCTGGAACTTGTTTCAGTAGGTCAGGAAAGTGCAATTGCAGCTGATTTATCCAGGAATAATTTTATGGAAGATGAACCTTTGGTGGAACAGCCTAAGTTTACAGATAA
Source organism: Clostridia bacterium (assembly GCA_009930125.1). GTDB lineage: Bacteria > Bacillota > Clostridia > Clostridiales > Clostridiaceae > Proteiniclasticum. Next base: position 2,550 of record RZYZ01000038.1, read on the forward strand.
AGTATTCTCTATGCTGAACTTGAATTTTTTCAACTGATAGGTCATAGAGGTGGGATATGAACAACAAAAGATATATAGGCGTCACAGTACTGACCCTGGTCCTGTTTCTGGGTCTAGGCGCAAGACTGTTTTATGTGACAGTCATCGCCAAAGATGAGATCTTCTCAAAAGCCCAGAATCAGATTGTCAGAGAAATCATAATTCCAGCAAAAAGAGGAGACATTTTGGATAGAAATGGCTCTCTTTTAGCATCAACCACTGAAGCTTACAGAGTAGATGCGGATCTCGCTACTTTCAGAAGACTGATCGAATCAAACGGGAATACACCTGAAAGCTATGCAGCTCCACTGGCAGAGATTCTTGGAGAAGAAACTGAGTCCATTCTGGAGAAACTTACTTCAGACCATAAAGGAATCATCATAAAGAGAAAAATCGAAAAAGATGTCATTGACAGGTTAAGAGCCTATATCAGTGAAGAAGGAATCAGTTTCCTTCTGATCGGATACGATAATATTAGATACTATCCCAACAAAAGCTATTTATCCCATGTTCTGGGTTCAGTGAATATTGATGGAACAGGCGTCATGGGACTGGAGTACTGGTATGACGAAACACTGCGAGGTGTAAGCGGCATCAAGATTGCGGAAGTAGACAAACAGAACAGAGAACTTCCTTATTCGGCGGTCACTTTGACACCGGCAATCAATGGCAGTGATCTTTCCCTTACCATTGATGAGAAAATACAGTATTTCATTGAAAATCTGGCGGAAGAAGCCATGGAAAAACATGAAGCGGACAGCGTCACCATGATCGTTTCAGATCCCAGAACCGGCGGCGTCCTCGGCATGGTTAATCTCCCGGATTTTGATCCCAACAATCCAAGAGAAGATCGTACCCAGGAGGAGTTTGATGCGGTCACGAGAAATTTTGCTGTGAATGATGCCTATGAACCGGGATCCACATTCAAGATCGTCACGATTTCCTCCGCCATGGAAGAAGGCCTTGTGGATGAGCATGATCACTTCAACTGTCCCGGCTACATCATGGTCAACGGAGTCCGAGTCAATTGCGTGAATCGTTCCGGTCATGGAGACCAGTCTCTACAGGATGTCCTGAGAAATTCCTGCAATGTAGGTACAATCCTCATTGCGCAGAGGCTTGGAGAAGAGAAATTCAATGCGTATGTGGACGACTATCTTTTCGGTCAGAAAACAGGAATAGACCTGCCGGGTGAAACCACAGGGATTGTTTTCGACAAGGATGACATGAAGCCCATCGATCTGGCCACATCATCCATTGGACAGGCGCAGACAGTGAGTCCGGTGCAGATGATGAACGCCATCAACACCATTTCCAACGGAGGCGTCATGAAGCCTCTCCATCTGGCAGAGCAGGCAGTTCTGGAAGATGTCAACGGAAATCTGACCGTGAGAGCACTGGATACGGCAGAAGAGAATGAAGTGATCGGAGCAGATACGGCAGAGAGGATGCTCCATCTCCTATATGGAGTTGTAGGGGGGAATGATCGCAGCGCTGCCTACATCGAGGATATTCCAGTATACGGAAAAACAGGTACAGCACAGAAAATAATCACAGATGAAAATGGAAATCAGAGATATTCCGATGAGGAGTTCATATCCTCATTCATCGGTGGAGCGCCCTATACGGATCCAAAGATTACAGTTCTTGTTATCGTTAATAATCCTAAAGATGCTATTTACGGAAATACGGTTGCTGCTCCATGGGCGAAGGAAATATTCCTGGAAGTGGAGAAATATCTGTCCTTGAACTGATCAGAAGTAGCATGTGAAATCACATGCTATTTTCGTATAATCTCAGCAGAAACTGCCGGATTATGATATATTTGATAAGGAATTCAATGCTGATTCTGAAACTGGAATTGTAAGAAGAGATGAGGATATTATGAAAACTATACTTGTAAAAGAAATTGTGGAACATCTGGATGCAACCTTGTATGGAAGTGCTGAAGTCAGCTTTGACGCAGTGTTTATCGACTCCAGAATTGCTACGGAAAATGCGCTGTTCATTGGTATCAAAGGAGAACATTTCAATGGCAATGAGCACTATATGGACGCTTTTCGTAATGGAGCCAGTGTGGCTGTTGTGGAAGAGGTGGAGATTGGTGAAATTCCAAAAGGGAAGGCTGTCCTCAAGGTAAAGAGCACCTACAGGGCAATTCTTGATCTGGCATACTACTACAGAAAAATGCTGGATCTGAAGATCATCGGAATCACAGGTTCCACGGGGAAGACATCCACAAAGGACATCCTTCATGGCATGCTGTCAAAGAAATACAAAGTGTTCAAGACTTCAGGGAACTACAATAACGAACTGGGTCTCCCACTGATGATTTTTTCACTGGATGAGACCTATGACTATGCCATCCTTGAAATGGGGATGAGCGCTCCTCTTGAGATTCACAATCTGGCAAGGGTCGCCCAGCCGGATATTGCACTCATCACAAACATAGGGCTGTCCCATATTGAATTTCTGGGCTCTCAGGAGAATATTCTGAAGGCGAAAATGGAAATCACAGACTTTTTCGATGAGGATTCACTTCTGGTGCTGAACGGTGATGATGAGTATCTGAGAAACATAGGAGACAAGTCCTACAGAGTTGTATATGGTGGTCTGAGTAGAGGAGACTATATTGCAAGAAATATCAGTGTTGCGGAAGATTATGTCGAGTTTACTGTAAACAGGAATAAAGAAATCATCCGCCTGGATATACCAGGAAAGCATAATGTTCAGAATGGAATCCTGTGCTACATCGTGGCAAAGGAATTAGGCATAAAAGACGAAGACCTTTCTCATGTCAGTATTCTCAAAAGTTCCATGAGGATGGATGTCATTCGCCTGGATCAGCTGACAATCATTAATGACTGCTATAACGCGAACCCCGACTCCACGAAAGCAGCCATCGACTATCTGGCGAACTTTGAAGGAAGAAAGGTTGCAGTCATCGGGACCATGAAGGAACTTGGGGAGGAATCCCTGGCAGCTCATGAGTCGGTAGCCTATTATGCGAAAACAAGAGAAATCGATCTGTTTATTGCCATCGGAGAGTATATGAAGGAAATGACTGCGGTCTATGGTGAGGGTGCAGTGGGATTTTCGACCTTTGAAGAGGCGGAAAAGAACATAGGGAAGTATCTGAAACGGGCGGATGTCGTGCTCATCAAAGCATCCAGAGGGATGTATTTTGAAAGATTCATTCCGGTACTAGAACAATTCGGAGGAAAAAGATAATGGAACTTGCGTTTATTTCAATGGTCTTAAGTATTGCGGCTGCAGTCCTCATCGGACCATATATCATCGGTAAACTGAGGAGCTTCAAGTTCGGTCAGAATGTCAGGCTGGATGGACCGGAGTCCCATCTTATGAAACAGGGCATCCCAAGTATGGGCGGCTTTATTTTCCTGAGTGTGCTTACAGTCATGGGTTCCGTTCTGTCAGGATTCAATGCCGAAATCCTCTTTATGATACTCGTAACGCTGACTTTCGGTCTCATCGGATTTCTGGATGATTATCTGAAGGTGAAGAAGAAATCCTCAGATGGTCTGAGTGCCAAGCATAAGATGCTTTATCTTCTCATTTTCGGCCTCCTTGCGGGAAGTGTGCTGCATTTTGGATTAGACTACAGCAGCATCGTGATACCGTTCATAAACCAGGAAATCAGCCTGGGCATATTCTATATACCCTTTGTGGTGATTTTCTTCGCTGCGGTGACCAATGCGGTGAATCTGACCGATGGAATAGATGGATTATCATCCAGTGTGACCATTGTCGTGCTGCTCTTCTTCGTTCTCGTATCTCTGGCTGCAGAGGATAAAGAAGTGCTGTTCTTCTCCCTGACACTGATCGGTTCCCTCATGGGATTTCTATACTTCAACAGGTTTCCTGCAAAAGTGTTCATGGGAGATACCGGGTCCCTCGCCCTGGGAGGAGCGGTAGGAATACTGAGTCTTCTGACAAAGACAGAACTGCTTCTGATTCTAGTGGGCATCATATATGTTATTGAAACCTTGTCTGTGATCATCCAGGTGGGATACTTCAAGAAAACCGGGAAAAGAGTCTTTAGGATGGCGCCCATCCATCATCATTTTGAAGCCTTAGGATGGAAAGAAACAAAAATCGTTCGCGTGTTTTCCCTGGTGACGCTGATTATGGTTATAGGTACATACTTACTGATGTAGAATCCAGTCATTAAGCTTCGGGAGGTGGCTCATGAATTCAGCACAACGGAAGATAAGAACAGAGAGCTTGCCTTCAAAGAGCAAGACGAACAGGAAGTACAGGAAAAGAAGTAAATATAAGGTGAAATACAAAGAAGTAGATTTTCCGCTTCTTGCAGTAACCGTTGCGCTGGTGTTTTTCGGGCTCCTCATGGTATTTAGTGCATCCAGCTACGAGAATGTGGTGAAAGGCTTTGCCGCCTATAAGGACCTGTTCCGGCAGGGCGTATTCGCACTCGGTGGAATGTTCATCATGATTTTCATCATCAGTAATTTCAACTACCATCGTTACACCATGCAGTTCACGAAACTCATTGTTTTTGCGGTGCTGATCCTCAATGTTGCGGTCATACTGTTTGACCCTACAAAAGGTGCAAGCAGATGGATCAGAATCGGTCCGCTTTCTCTCCAGCCTTCGGAACTTGCGAAGTTCGCCATGGTCCTATATGCGGCCAATGTGCTGAAGCGCGTGGAGATCAATAAGACAAGATCCTGGAAAGCATCCAGAAAAGTTTTTCTCATGGCAGGCGTATTTGCGGGGATCATTATCGTGCTGCAGAGCAACCTATCCATCGGCGCAATTCTCATGATCACTGCACTCATTATGATCTTTCTTTCCGGAGTCCCTTATGTTCAGGTTTTCTCCTACATCGGGGTGGGTGTATCCATGCTGGTCATTGCCATGATCAAGGAACCCTATCGTATGAGAAGATTCCTGAACTTCGGCGATCCCTTTCTGGATGCACAGGGGGATGGACATCAGCTTGTCCAGTCTCTCTATGCACTGACCAGCGGTGGGGTTTTCGGACGAGGCATCGGCATGTCGAGGCTGAAGGCTTTCTGGCTGCCTGAAGCCCAGAATGATTTCATCTTTGCGGTGGTTGTGGAGGAACTGGGGCTCATCGGCGGCCTGATTCTCATTGCAATGATCATGACGCTGATCTTCAGAGGAATAAAAATCGCCCTTGCCGCAGAAGATAATTTCGGAAGGCTTCTGGCCATAGGAATCACAGCCATATTCGCACTCCAGTCACTGATCAACATTGCAGTGGTCATAGGTGCTTTTCCGGTTACAGGTGTCACGCTGCCGTTCATCAGTGCCGGTGGAACATCTCTGGTTGTGAATCTGGCAGCGGTGGGGATCCTCCTGAATATTTCAAGACAATCCAGAAAGAGCAGGGTGCCTTCCGAGAGGAACTGAAGTGAACAGATCGTGATGATTAGAGGACGTGAGTAAAATGAGCTTGAAAGAAGTTCAAGATCGGATCAGAAAGAAGAAAAGGAAGAGAAGAAGAAGGATCATGATCTTTCTTCTCGTTCTCATAATGATTTCAGTGGGCATAGTTGTAACCCATGCTCCATATTTTGATATACAGTCCATATCTATTCAGGGAAATCATAAGATTTCGGATGAGCTCATCGGCAAAGAAGCAGATCAGCTCATCGGAGAGAATATACTGTTATTCAGTATGGAGCAGACAAAAGATTTTTTCGAAAATCAGCCTTATTTCGACCACATGAAAGTGAAAAGAATCTTTCCTTCCACCATCGAAATCACAGTCCAGGAAAAGAAGGCGGAAGTGAATTATTATAAGGATGGGGTCATCAGTCTGGCCACAAGAGAAGGAATCCTTCTGGAAGTGGGAGCCAATGCAGTGGAAGGCGTAACTCTTACAGATGACATAGCGCTTCCTGAACTGGGTGGAAATATCTACGAGGCTTTTCCGGAAAAAGTGAAGATTCTGGAGGAATTCAGATATCTCCAGGAAAGAAATATCAGCGATATACGCTTCACAGAGCTGGATTTACGAGATATGACAAATATCCGAACCTATTACAATGATCTGGAAGTGAGGCTCGGATATCCCGACACACTGAAGGAGAAGCTCAATACGGCAATCAACATCATTTCTGACGGGAATCTTGAGGACGTAAAAGGATATGTAGATCTGTCTTATGTGGAAAAACCGGTGGTTTTTGATGAATCCAGAGTAATAGAACAAACGGAAGAAGAGGAACTGAACGAAGAGGCACCTGAAAACGGTGATGGTTAAGAAGAAGGGTAAGCATGAAAAAAAACAACAGAAATATGCAATGGGTACTGGCACTGGTATTTGTGCTCTTGGGGTTTCTCATGGCCTATCAGTACAAGCAGCTGCAGGATCCGGTGAAGAAACTGACGGTTCAGGAGACAGAAGATCTGTTCCATGAAATCGAAATGCTGAAAGAGGAGAAGACAGCGCTGATTGAAAACAACAATGAACTGACGGAAGAGCTTAAGAGCTATGAAATCGCAGCCTCCTCCAGTAATGAAGCAAATCAGCTTCTGAAAACAGAGCTGGATCACTCCAGACTGCTACTAGGCCTGGTGGATGTGAAAGGACCGGGACTTACACTGAGTCTCAAACCAACAGATCCGCTTCTGAATCCGCAGACATTCAGCTATCTCACGGATCTGGAACTGGTCTATATCATCAATGAACTGAAGTTTGCAGGGGCAGAGGCCATCAGCATCAATGAGAAGCGCATCGCCATTCAGACGGGAATCAAATCCAGTTCCAATAACAGCTATATACTGATCAATGACGAAAAGATTTCACCAAGAGAGGAAATCATCATCAAAGCCATCGGCGACAAGAACAAACTGAACAGTGCAGTGGCTTTTCAGGGCGCCATGTCCTACAATGCACTGGAATTTTACGATATACGGTTTCAGCCTGTGGATGAGCTTTTCATAAACAGATACGAGAAACCTTTTTCCACATCATTTATAGAGGAGGCGAAGTAGAAGATGATTGTAATGATCGGACTGCTCATTGGTATTCTGCTTGGGCTTTTTCTGGATGTGAAGATCCCCGATGCCTACACCACTTATCTCACCATCGCCATCCTGACGTGTCTTGATTCCGTGCTCGGTGCACTGAAAGCATATCTTGGAAGGACCTTCGATAACATCGTGTTCATATCCGGATTCTTCGGAAATGCCATCATTGCGGTGGTACTGACATTTTTAGGAGACAAGCTGGGCCTTCCCATGTATCTGGCGGCTGTGGTCGTATTCGGAGGAAGAATCTTCAATAACTTTGCAGTGATTCGAAGACTGCTCATCGACAAGTATTATAAGGGAAAAAGAAATGATGCACTTGAGTAAGGTATTAACGCTGCTGGGTGCTGTGATCATGGGAATCGGCATAGCCACAGGGGTGCAGCTGGCAGCGGGGCAGGTGGATGTGATTCTCGTTCAGAGCGAGTACAAAGATGCTCTGGAGTACAGCACGAAACTGAAGAATGAAATTCAAGCTTTAAAGAAAACGGAAGAAGAAACGCTGGAGAAGCTCAGTGCATATAAGAAAGAAAGCACGGATTCATTGCTTGTCATGGAGGACCTCACAGAAGAGTATAGCCGAAATGAGAAGCTACTGGGCTATAAGGATGTGAGGGGAGCGGGACTGATCCTGACGTTGGAGGACGGTCTTCCTAAAGAAGGGGAGCTGGAAGGTTCCATAGACAGCTGGCTGAGAATCATTCATAATGAAGATATGCTTAAACTCATCAATGAACTGAAACTCAATGGAGCAGAAGCCATCTCCATCAACGGGCAGCGCGTGACGGAAACCTCAGAGGTTTACTGCAGCTGGGCATTCATTTCCATCAACGGTCAGAAGCTGCCGGCACCTTTTGTGGTGGAGGCCATCGGCGATGAAGCGCTTCTGGAAGCCTATACGGAAACGGAATTCAGTCAGATGAGAATCATGAAAAACAGAGGCATACAGATAAGCCTTGAAAAAATGCCCATAATCGTTCTTGAAGGTTCGGTGCCACCAATTATGCCGGAGTATCTTCAGGAAGCTGAGTGAAAGGTTGTGACTATTTGAACAGCATCAGAGAAAACATCGAACATGTGAGGCATACCCTATTAGAGGGTGTGACCCTCATCGCCGTATCAAAAACAAAATCACCCGAAGAAATCATGGAAGCCTATGAGATGGGGATCCGGGATTTCGGAGAAAATAAAGTGCAGGAAATCGAAGCCAAATATGATGTGCTGCCGAAGGACATCAGATGGCATCTCATCGGTCACCTGCAGACCAATAAAGTAAGAAAGGTGCTGGGAAAGACCCATCTGATTCAGTCACTGGACAGATCGTCTCTGGCAGCTGAAATCCACAAGAGAGCAGAAAAAATGAACCTTACGGTGGATACACTGATTGAAATCAACATTGGAGAAGAACCGCAGAAAGCAGGGATTCTTCTGAAGGATCTGCCAGGGTTCCTGGATGAGCTGAAAAACCTTAATAGCATCCATGTCAAAGGACTGATGGCGATTATTCCACAGGGAACCCCTGAAGAAAACAGACAGTACTTCAGGAAAATGAAGGAGGTGTTCATGGAACTCAAACAGCATGAAAAGGAGCATTTCAGAATGGAGATTCTCAGCATGGGGATGTCTTCGGATTATGAGACAGCCATGCAGGAGGGATCCACCATGGTAAGAGTCGGTACTGGGATTTTCGGATCTAGAAATTATTAGATTTATAAGGAGGAAAAAATAATGGGTAAAATTATGACTTCATTCAAAAACATGATGGGCTTTGAAGACGAGGAAATGTATGATGATTATGAAATGGAAGAGCTGGAAGAAGAAGAGATCGCAGAGCCGAAGGAAAGCTACTCCATCCTCAGCAGAAGAAGAGAAACGAAGGAGCCAAATAAAGTGGTGAATCTTCATGGGAATAATACGAAAGTCAATATCATCAAACCCAACACATTTGACGAGGCTCCACAGATCTGCGAGAGTCTGAAAGCGAATATGATAGTTGTGGTAAATACGTCAAGTCTTGAACCAAGGACGGCGCAGAGACTGCTGGATTTCATTGCAGGTGCAACCTATGCTCTTTCCGGCGATCTGCAGGAAGTGGAAAACGGTGTATACGTTCTATCTCCATCTATGGTTGAAGTGACAAGAGATCAGAAGGAAGAAAGCTCTATCAAAGGGTTTCTGAACTGGAAATAATGGATAGAAAAGGGTTCATCAAAACCTTTTCTGAAGAGGATTCCTATAGAATGGCGAAGCTCTTTGAGTCTTTGGAAAGAGCAAAGAGCTTCAGCTTCTTTTATCATACGGATGAATTCTATACGCCAGGAGTCTGGAACAGAATTCTGGCCATGAAAGAATACAGGGAAATAGAGGTGCTGGGGGAAGACTTTTTCGAGAGAAGAATTTTCGCCAATGGTCTGAACGGGGACAACCCTTTGGCCATCATGGAAATTGAGAATCTTGATCACCAAACAGAGCTCTCTCATCGGGATTATCTGGGTGCGGTCATGAGTTTAGGCATCCTGAGAGAGAAATTCGGCGATGTTTTTGTGAAAGAGGATCGGGCCTATCTGATCGTATTCAGAGACATGGCGGACTATATACTGAATAATCTCAATCAGATCGGCAGGTGCAGTGTGAAGCTGACACTCCATGAGTATGAGGATAAAGTATTGTTTCTTAAGCCAAATCTGGTGAAAAGAGAGGCGGTCATCGCTTCCCTGAGACTTGATGTGGTTGTAGCTGAGCTTGCCAGAACATCCCGCAGCAAATCGCTGGAGATGATCCAGAAAGGGCTCGTGCTCTTGAATTACAATGAAACAAGAGATAAGGCTAAGGAAATAAGAGAGGGAGATACCATCACCGTCAGAAGAAAAGGAAAGTTTAAAATCGGAGAAATCATCGGGACGACCCAGAAAGGGAATCTGAGGGTCATATTTTATAAATTTGAATAATTTTCAGTATGGAGGAGGCAGAACATGAAGATCACACCCGTAGAAATAACCAACAAGGACTTTAAAAGAACCATGAGAGGCTACAGCACAGATGAGGTGGACGAATTTCTGGATGAGATTGTAGAGGATTTTGAAGCCCTCTATCGCGAAAATGCGAGCCTGAAGGAAAAGATCGAAGGATTCAACGAGAAGATCGAGTATTATGCCAATCTTGAAAAAACCCTGCAGAGCACTCTGGTTCTGGCCCAGAATACGGCAGATGCCACAAAGAATCAGGCGGAGAGAGAAGCAGAACATATCCTTGAAAATGCACAGGTGAAAGCCCAGGCCATTATTGAAAACACCAATAAGGACAATGAGAATTTAAAGAGAGAATACGAGAAATACAGGATGGAATTCAGCAATTTCAAAATGAGAGTGCTGAACTTTATGGAAAGTCAGATGAGTTCCTTCACTTCAGCGTCTGAGGAGATCGAAAGAGGTACCCTCGGGACGAGTTCACTGAAAGTTGCGGGGCTGTCTCCTCAGGAAAGTCTTCTGGAACAGAATAGTTCCGGAGAGAAAACCGTCTATGGCGACGATGGTTTCAATGAGGAAGAAGTGGAAATAAAAGGCTGAATACAGGAGTTTGGAGAGAGACTTTTTAACTGAAGTCTCTTTTCTTGTGAAGGGAGTCTCCATGTGATAAGATATCCTTTGAAAGGAAAATGTTATGGAAGAGAAACTGTTTTTCAATGAGAAAATTGAATTTACAGATGGATTGGATCGCACTTTTGAAAAACTGCCAGAAGATGCGCTTTTTGTCGTGGACAGAAAACTGCTTCAGGTGACGAAGGAGCTGCAGGCATTTTTAGAGGGAAAGACGGCATATCTTTTTGAAGCATCGGAGAAAAACAAGAATCTGCGGGAAGTGGAGAAGGTCTATGACTTTCTG
>RZYZ01000272.1 GCA_009930125.1 Clostridia bacterium
CAATGAGAAAGATCCCCTGCCCCGCTTCCTTGAAGAAGCTCGAGAGAGCAGTAGGCACCACATGGGGAAAGATGTTCTGACGGATGATCTGAGGCCAGGTTTTTCCAATGGCGATCTGACCTTCGATGAAGTCCTCCGCCATGATGCGCTTCACCGCATCCGCAAGGATCCCTGCCACTCTGGACCAGCCAAGGACACCAAGAATCAGGGAATACAGAAGAATGGAGCGGTCGATCTGCAGATTCCGGAAAAAATTCATCCTGAAAATGAGAAAGGAAAGGATCAGAATGGGCACCGCACTGAAATAGGTGTTGAAGAAAAGAATGAGCTTTTTAAAGAACTTCTTTCCCATGCCTGCCAGGATTCCAATGGGCATCCCCAGAAGAATCCTGAAAAGCGCGATATAGAAGCCAAGCCTCAAGGTGTTTCCCGTGCCGTAGACGAGCCTTGCATAGATGTCTCGCCCCGCCACGTCCGTACCCATGAGATTATGTTCACTGGGCCAGATGGGATGCATGGTGAACTCGTCCTTCACCTCCCCTTCCACGACCACTTCCATGGTTCGAGGCGGCTCCTCGAACATGGGGTCCTTGTCCGTGAAAAGCTCCGGGAACATGGCACAAGCCATGAAAAAAAGAAATAGAATTCCACCGATCATCAGTGGATAGTTGATCTTCTTCATAGGTCCCTCCAGTAGTGAGTTCATGTATTTCAAATGCTTCCATAGAATAGTTTCTTACTATAATTTTTATTTTCAGCTATAGTATATCGTATCTCTTGTCTTCCTGAAACCCATTGCCTGTTTTTCACAATCACGTGTAATCGCGAAGATTTCCTGCATCACTTTACTGCTGCCTGTTCATCCGATTCTGTCATCCAGCGTCAGAAATGTTATAATGAAATGAAAAAACATTCTGAAGCACGAAAAAATATAGAATCAGATTGAAAAAGGAGATCATCATGCGCCAGTTTCTAGAAATCATAAAGCAGTCCAGAACCGTAGATTCCCTGCCTTCCCTGAAGTCCATCTACAAAAAGGTGAAAAAGAAAATCACGGCGGGAGACTATCAAGAAGAAGAGCTCGATGCCATAGAGGAAGCCTTCAAGGAGGGTGTCACCGTCACTATCGAAGACGGCACAAAGGTGCAGCTGGTGAAAGATGTGGTCTGCGCCGGGCATTCCTATTTCGAGAAAAAAGAGACCCACGCCTACGGCATCGGAGACAATAAGTACAAGTGCCTCACCTGCCATAGAACCCTTAGAAAAATCGAGGAAGTTTCAGAGAACATCCTGTTCCCTCTGGAATGGCCCCTTCCCGATGCACAGTTTTTCAGAGACAACACCTATCCTTATACTTTCGCGAAAATCATTGCCGATGCCAAAGACATCACTGAGCTTCCAAGCTTACCTGTCCTTTTTGAAGAGCTGAGGAAACTGGAGATTTTGGGCGAATGCAATTTCGACCAGGAGAAGAAGGCACTGGAAAACAGCTGGGCCGAGGGCATCACCATCACCATCGCCGATGGCACCAGCGTGAAACTCACCTTCGGAAAGAGGTGTGTACTTCATCGCTTCAACACCCCTTATATCCGGTATTCCTATCAGGTGGAAGAGAATGTCTATCTCTGCGGGAACTGTCTGGAGAAGGGAGAGGAGCACAAGGACATCATGGAGCTTCACCCGCTGGTGGCGGAAGAGCTGCTCTTTCCTCTGGAATGGACCCGCTCCGGCATCGATATCTGGCTGGAGAACGTGGAGAGAAGAATCGAGGCGCTGGAGGAAGCGAAGAAACACTGACCCAAGAAAAACACAGATTGCAATAAGAACAGAAAGAACGCTTCAAGCAGTTTCCTCCTGAGAGGGGATCCACTTGAAGCGTTCTTTCTGCTGTGCATGGAAGCTGATCCGTGATTCATATAGACTCTATCTCATCAGCAGCGCTTCATTTTTAGCTATCGTTCATACTAAGTTCACTATGGAAATACCGTATATACGATAAAATATAAATAATATAAGGGAAAGAAGGTGCATAGAATGGAACTCATCACCAGGGAGCTGGTCGCTTTTCCTATGGAAGCTCAGACGAAGATGGAAGCCCTGTCTCTGCTCTCGGATGCGCTTTGGAGAGAAAAGAGAATCTCCTCCAAGGAACTATTCATGGAAGACGTCCTAAAGAGAGAAAAGGAATTCACCACGGGTTTTGGTGGCGGTTTCGCCATTCCCCATGGAAAATCCCATGCTGTCCTCACCCCTTCCATCGCCGTGGGCAGATCTTCCCATCCGCTGGACTGGGATGCCATGGATGAAAAACCCGTGTTTCTCGTGTTTCTTCTGGCAGTACCAGAAGCTCATGCAGGAGATACCCACCTGAGAATCCTGGCAAAGCTTGCGGAAAATCTCATGGATGATGAGATCCGAGAGGACCTTCTGGCTCTTGAATCATCCGAAGCGCTTTATCACTATATAAGCAGAATTTTAGGAGGTTTATAGTATGTACATTGTAGCAGTCACAGCCTGCCCCACCGGAGTCGCCCATACCTATATGGCGAAAGCGGCGCTGGAAAAGGGTGCGAAAAAAAGAGGTCATGAGATCAAAGTGGAAACCCAGGGTGCCATGGGCATCGAAAATGAGATCACAGAAGCGGATCTTGAAAAAGCCGACCTGATCATCCTTGCCATCGAAACTGCCATCAACAAAATGGAACGTTTCAAAGGCAGAAAAGCCATGAAGATCACCATCAACCAGGCCATCGGCAAGACAGATGATGTTTTCGCAAAAGCTGAAAAAGCAGTACAGGACTGAAAAAAATAAAGAAATGAGGTGTTCCGATGAAAAATGCACTGCAAGATCTTAAACG
>RZYZ01000273.1 GCA_009930125.1 Clostridia bacterium
CGGGCTGGGAATCAGCTTCATGTATCAAGATGCTGCTCTTCCAGAGCTTCAATCGGGAGAACTGGTGGAGGTATCTGTAGAAAATTTCTCAATGGAGCGTGAATTCAATTTCGTGCAGATGAAAGATGAGGTGATTTCCGTTGAAAATCAAGATGTTTTGACATATTTCAGTGAAAGAATGAAACAATAAAGAAAGCATAGATATTCATTCGGCTGTGGAAACAACCATGGAATCTGCAATGAATGTTCTGTTATGATACAAAAATTCCAAGAAATCAACACTGATATTGTTAAAAAAATAATTATCAGGGGTATTTCAGCATGGAAATTACAATAAAATTCAATTTTGAGGATTGGTATTGACCCTTTTGACGGATAAATGTATAGTAAATGAAGAAGTTAGATATTTATCAAACTTTTGAATTATTATTAAAAATATGTAATCGGAAGGGGAAAAATCATGAGCGAAGCGAACAAGAATGAAAAAGTGTATTCAAGACGAGATATGTTAAAGACAGCAGGAAAAACAGCAGTTGGGGTAGCTGCCGTTTCATTTATTCCTTCATTTTTAACAGGCTGTGACAAAAAAGTGGAACTTCCATCCAAGGAAGTGCTTGCCTATGAATATGTGGAAGCAAGTGAAGATGCGCCAACCTATCCATATCCTTACCAGAAGCTTGATGTGGCAACTGCCATGGAAAGAGGCTATGCAGGATACTACAACAAGGGCGGCTGCTGCAGAGGCGTTGTGGACGCAGTCATCGGAGAACTGGGAGACAAGGCAGGATATCCATGGAACCAGATTCCAGTAGATGTATTTGCCAATGGAGCTACAGGTTTCGGCGTAGGTTCCTTATGCGGAGCCATTGCTGGTGCTGCCACATGCATCGGTTTTGCGATTCCACCAGAAGATGCACCAGCAGTAACAGCGGAGCTTTTCAAATGGTACACAAGCACGGAGCTTCCAACCTACAAGCCAGATGTTGATGTGGATTCACTTGTTTCACCAAGCGTCAACTGCATTGATTCCGTCGGACAGTTCATGGAAGTATCAGGATACGGAATGAAGGATCCTGAAAGAAAAGCAAGATGTGCTGGTCTTACTGCTGATGCTGCAGGCAAGGTAGTGGAACTGATCAACAAGTACTATAATCTGTAAAAAACAACGGGAAACAGGAAGCGAATAACAAAGGAGTAGAATAATATGGGAAAAATAGGAATGACTGAGCTTATACTGATCTTATCCATCGCACTGGTCATCTTCGGGCCCTCCAAACTGCCTGCCATAGGCAAGTCCATCGGAGAAGCCATCGGTCAGTTCAAATCTCATGCGAATAAACTGACAGAGGATGTCATGACCCCAGCTGACGATGTGAAGAAAGATGAAAAAAAAGAAAACTAAAAGAAGCAAGGATGACAAGCTCACCCTGGTGGAGCATCTCACTGAACTGAGGAACAGAATCATCTACATGGCTGTAGCACTTGTTGCAGCCATTCTTCTCAGTTATAATTTCTCAGAGATTCTTGTGAAGGATATGATCGGCATTGTACCGGACATAAACTTTGTCTTCATCTCTCCGGCGGAGCTTCTGCTGTCCTATATCAAGATTGCGGTGATCATCGGACTGGTTGTTTCAGCACCCTTTCTCATCACCCAGATCTGGCTTTTCGTAAGCCCGGGGCTTGAAAAGAAGGAAAGAAGAACCATCGTCTTCTCGCTGCTCTTTGGTGGAGTCTTCTTCATCATAGGCGGCGTATTTGCCTACATCGTGGTACTGCCGCTGATGATTCAGTTCTTCATCGGATTCCAGATGGAAGGCATCGAGGAGATGATCAGCTTCAGCAGCTATCTTTCTCTGGTGATGAATACCGTTCTTTCCTTCGGGCTGATTTTTGAGATGCCCAGCATCATGGTCATACTCACAAGGCTTGGGGTGGTCCGGTCGAAGTTTCTGAGACAGAACCGGAAGTACATCATTCTGGTGATCTTTGTCCTTGCGGCGATCCTTACACCACCGGATATCATCTCCCAGACCCTTCTTGCACTGCCGATGATCCTTCTATTCGAACTGGGTATATTCTTATCGAGGATTGTGGAGCGCAAGCGGGATGCGGGTGAATAAAAGCTTATATCTATACTGAATATAAACAGGATGCTGCATGCGGGATGTCCCCCCGTATGCAGTGTTTTGATTTTCTAGGAGAAATCCTGCGGAGGTCTTGCAGAAGCTCTGATCTTGTCTTCGGGAAATCGCGGAATCATTCATACAGAATTAACATGATTACGGTATAATCTAACCTGATAATGAATAAAAAAAGGAGATAGGATTATGCGAATACTGGTGATTGGAGCCGTTGCAGCGGGCACATCCGCTGCGGCAAAAGCAAGAAGAAACGATGAAGAGGCGGAAATCGTCATCTATGAGAAAGATACCCATATCTCCTATTCCGGATGCGGGATGCCCTATTATATCGGCGGAGAAATCGAAAATGGGGAGGAGCTTACCCCCAGAAACCCTGAGTTCTTCAGGAACAAATACAATGTGAACATCCGGACAGAACATGAAGTGCTGAAGCTGGATAAAGAGAAGAAAGAACTCACCGTAAAGAACCTTGTGACAGGGGAAGTGTTCGCGGACCCTTACGACAGACTCATTCTCGCCACAGGAGCCCGGTCAGTGGTCCCTCCGATAAAGGGGGCTGATAATGCGCATGTATTCACTTTGAGAAACATCAATGACATGTATAAGATCAAAGCGTACATCAATAACCGATCGCCAAAAAAAGCCGTGATTGTGGGTACCGGGTTCATCGGCCTTGAAATGGCGGAGAACCTGAAAGGCCTCGGTATGGAAG
>RZYZ01000274.1 GCA_009930125.1 Clostridia bacterium
GCCATCAGAATGAGAGAAAAACGTTTAGGAGAGTTAAATGAGCAGATTATTGATTATTGACGGAAACAGTATCATGAACAGAGCTTTTTACGCAAACCCCAAGTTCATCACGTCCAAGGGGATGCATACGGGAGCCATCTATGGCTTCATCAATATGATGATGAAGATCAAGGGAGACCTTTCCCCGGATTACATCGTCTGTGCCTTCGACAGAAAAGCGCCCACCTTCCGTCACCTGGAATACGATGACTACAAGGCAGGCAGAAAGAAGATGCCTGAAGAGCTGGCCATGCAGTTTCCTGTGATGAAGGAAGTGCTCAGGCATATGGCGGTGGACATACTGGAAATCGACGGATTCGAGGCGGATGACGTCATCGGTACCCTGTCTCTCAAAGCGGAGAACGAAGGGGATGAGGTCTACGTCCTTTCCGGAGACAAGGATACCCTGCAGCTGGCTTCGGATAAGACCAAGGTGGTGATCACGAAAAAAGGGGTCAGTGTGGTGGATGTCTATGACAGAGAGAAGTTCATAGAGGAATACGGCATCACCCCTACACAGTTCATTGATGTGAAGGGCCTCATGGGGGATGCCTCGGACAACATCAAGGGAGTTCCCGGTATCGGGGAAAAGACCGCCTTCAAGCTGATCAAGGAATACGGTTCCATCGAAAGCACCATCGAAAATGCGGAAAACATCACCATGAAGAAGGTGAGAGAGAATCTCATCGCCCATGCGGAAGATGCCATCTTCTCCAAGAAGCTGGCCACCATCATCCGGGATGTGCAGGTGGATATGGATATGGAGAAGCTTAAAAGCTCGGAGGCCTATGATGTCAATGAGCTGAGAAGACTCTTCTCGGAGCTGGAGTTCCGTACGCTTCTGGCGAAGCTTTCCGATGAGCCGGCTGAAGAGGCTGCGCCGAAGGAAGCGGTGAAGATGGATTTTCTGGAAGTGGAGAAGCCGGAAGACCTGGAGGGTGCTCTTTCTGGTCTCAAGAAGGACATCGCAGAAGATCAGCCTGTAGCCCTCTATTTCGATGTGCACCATGCACCGAAGCTTTCGGAAAGAGAGATGAGCTGGATGGTGCTCTCCAGTAGAGAGAAGCACCTCTACATCGACACGAAAAACATATTCGAATCCGAGAAAGCGCTGGATGTGCTGAAAGATTTCCTGGAGGAGGAGGATCTGCCCAAGATCTCCTTCGACATCAAAGACGGCCTCACCATTTTCAAGAGACTGGGCATAGAGCCGAAAAATATCAGCTTTGATGTGAATCTGGCAGCCTATCTTCTGGAGCCCACAGATGGAAAGCTGACGCTGAAGGACCTGACCCTGAAGAATCTGCCAGAGGCAGCAGTTCCGGAAGGAAAAGACGGAGAGGTCTATCTCACTTCAAAGCTCTTTGACCTCTATGAGAAGTTTTCTGAGGAAATGGAGGAGACGGAGCTTCATGGGCTCTATTACGAAGTGGAGCTTCCCCTGACAGGCATCCTCTCGGATATGGAAATCGAAGGATTCAATGTCGATGAAGCCCTACTGGATGAAATGACCGTGACCTTTAAAGGCGACATCGATCATCTGGAAAAGGAGATCTATGACCTGGCGGGAGAAGAATTCAACATCAACTCGCCCAAGCAGCTGGGGACCATCCTGTTCGAAAGACTGGATCTGCCTGTGATCAAGAAGACCAAGACCGGATACTCCACCAATGTGGATGTACTGGAAGCGCTGAAGGACAAGCATCCCATCATCGAGAAGGTCATGCAGTACCGAACTGTCACAAAGATCTACAGCACCTATATCGTGGGACTGAAGGCAGCCATTGATGGGGATGGAAGAATCCATTCCACCTTCAATCAGACCCTGGCCACCACAGGAAGACTCTCCAGCACGGACCCGAACCTGCAGAACATTCCCATCCGTCATGAAATGGGCAGAGCAGTGAGAAAGGTCTTCATTCCACACGATGAGGACTCCATACTTCTTTCCTGCGACTACAGCCAGATCGAGCTGAGAGTGCTTGCCCATATCTCTGGGGACGAGAAGATGATTGAAGCCTACAACGGAGACATCGACATCCATACCAAGACCGCTTCGGAAGTCTTCGGCGTTCCCATGGAAGAGGTGACCTATGCCTTAAGGAGCAGTGCCAAGGCCGTGAATTTCGGCATCATCTACGGCATGTCCGATTTCAGTCTGTCTCAGGATCTAGGCATCACGAGAAAGGAAGCCAAGGAATACATGGACATCTACTTCTCCAGATACCCCAAGGTCAAAGAATATCTGGACAACATCGTTCTGGAAGCGAAGGAAAAGGGCTTTGTCCGAACCATCATGAACAGAAGAAGATATATCCCTGAAATCAATCAGAGAAACAAGATCGTCCAGGCGGCAGGGGTCCGTCTGGCCATGAACAGCCCCATCCAGGGCAGCGCCGCGGACATCATGAAGATGGCCATGGTGAAGGTCTATGAAGCGCTGAAGGAGAAGAACCTCAGATCCAGCCTGATCCTTCAGGTGCACGATGAACTGATCCTGAACACCAGAAAGGATGAGCTGGAGACGGTGAAGAAACTGGTGAAGGAAGAGATGGAAAATGCAGTGCAGCTGAAGGTGAAACTCCAGGCGGAAGAGTCTGTGGGAGAAACCTGGTTTGAGGCGTAGGTGAGTCTATGGTGAAGATCGGACTTACAGGTGGCATTGCCACCGGAAAGACCACCATTTCGAAACATCTGGCCTCTCTGGGCATCAAAGTCATCGATGCGGACCTCATTGCAAGGGAAGTGCTGACGATATATCCTGAGATTCTGGAGTATCTACGAAAAACCTACGGGGACCGTGTCTTTTCGGGT
>RZYZ01000275.1 GCA_009930125.1 Clostridia bacterium
GCGCATATCTCTTCTCAGTGGTCTCTTCTTCCGGGAGGTCCATGAGCGGATAGCTGTGCTCCGCCACCACACCGATCTTCTTTCCGATGAGCTTCTCAATATCTCTCAGGAGATGCTGCTCGGCAGAATCACAGAAGGACAGGGCGACTCCGCCAAGTCCGGCTCTACCTGTACGTCCGATACGGTGTACATAGGTTTCTGCCACTTCAGGAAGATCGAAGATGATCACATGGGAAAGCTCCTCCACATCGATGCCTCGGGCAGCGATGTCCGTGGCCACAAGAATTCTTGTTTCACGATCCTTGAAGTTCTTCAGTGCCAGCTGCCTTGCATTCTGGGACTTGTTGCCGTGAATGGCCTGGGCTTTGAATTTCTTCTTCTCCAGGGCTTTCACGATCTTATCCGCACCATGCTTGGTTCTTGAAAACACAAGAACTCTGTCCATGTCTATGGAACCCAGAAGATCCGTCAGAAGATGGATCTTGTTCTTCTTGTTCACATGATAGACCGACTGGCTGATGGTATCCACTGTGGATGCCACTGGGGTGATGGTGACTTTCTCCGGTCTATGAAGGATGGTGTTGGCCAGCACTTCGATTTCCTTCGGCATGGTGGCCGAGAAAAAGAGGGTCTGTCTTTTCTGAGGAAGATAGGAAATGATCTTCTTCACATCATGAAGCATCCCCATATCCAGCATCATATCCGCTTCGTCCAGCACAAAGTGCTCCACCTGGGAGAGATTGATGAATTTCTGCTGAATCAGATCCAGCAGTCTTCCTGGTGTGGCAACGAGAACATCGATGCCTCTGCCTAAAGTTGCCGTCTGGGGATTCTGCGAAACCCCTCCGAAAATCACGGTGGTCTTCAGGTTCAGATATCTGCTGTAGTTCTTGAAGTTATCGCTGATCTGTATAGCCAGTTCTCTGGTAGGTGCCAGAACCAGCGCTTTGATTTTTCTTTTTCCGTTGAAGGTCTGATTCTTGGACAGCGCCTCCAGAATCGGCAGCGCAAAGGCTGCTGTCTTTCCGGTTCCTGTCTGGGCGCAGCCTAGAAGGTCTTTTCCTTCCAATAGCTTTGGAATGGACTGTTCCTGGATGGGGGTGGCTTTACTGTACCCTTCATCCTTCAGGGCCTTCTGTATGGGTAGGGTCAGGTTCATTTCTGTAAATAACAATATATTCTCCCTCAGCATGACAATCCTGTCATGTCTTTTTTTATTCAGCCTTTTCTATCTCACCGGTATGCTCAGAAATGAATAAAAAGAGGAACGCGCAATGCGTTCCCATACATTGAATCTCATTTATTTCTGATGACCAGCTGCAAAATACTTCATAAAAAGCACATGGATGGTCACTACCTAAAAAAGTCGCTTTGATTACTATACCACACTTTGATGAAAAAAGCTTTCTTTTCTTTTCAGGAGAGCAACCGCCTCCTGCTTTATCATTGATCCGCGTGGATTCTGGGTCCCTTCACATTCATCACATACCAGGCTGCGTTTTTCCCCACATGGGTCATCTTCACCTCGCCGAAGACTTCGCTCATTTCTTTCCGGGCCACTTTGATGAAACGGAAATAGTCTCCCTTCTCCAGATATTCAACAACACTGATGTGCAGGGCACGTTTTTCGTTGAAGTCGTGTATGATCACTTTTCTTCTGGAAACTCTCTTCATTTCCTCATAGAGAATTCGCCGCTCCTCTTCCGGCATGCCATGCAGCACATAGGAACTGATCACCGCATCAAAACTGTTGTCCTCAAAAGGAAGCCTGGCCGGATTCTTCAGATGATGAAACCGGATGTTCTGCTTTCTGGTCTTCCACATGGCCACTTTCAGCATATCCCTGGCGGGGTCTACCCCTGTGACCTGGTAGCCTGCATGCTCAAGAACCGATAAAAGCGCACCGGTTCCGCATCCCAGATCCAGGATCTGCATGGGCGCAAAGATGCCTTCCTTCTCCATCATTTCCGGCACAAAGGCATAGTTCTTTCTCTGAATTTCATAAAACATGCCATAGATCGGGGCGATTTTATCAAACAGCTTTTTCTTCGATTTCTCCATGACTCCATCCTCCATTTCATTCATAGGATCACACGCCATTTACTGCTCATTTTCTGCCATTATAGGACGAGAAGGAAAGGAAGTAAAGAGAAAAATCAGAACATGATCTATACCTTTATTAACGATGTATTCCTATGCCATGAGATGAGAAAAGGAACGGGATCAATGCTTTTCTTCGCATCTCCCCGTCCCCTCTTTTCAGTTATTCTGCAGTTTCTGAGAAACGATTCGCAAAATCAGAAGTCTTCTTCCATCTCAAGAAATCCATCAAACTTCAGAACCTGCTCCTTCAAAATACCAAGGATCTTATACCTTAGGATCATGGTATCCACTGTTTCGGTATATGCTTCATCCTTAACAAGGACTCTCAGCACCAGTTGGTTGTCTTCCTCCATGGGGGCATCCGAAACAGGTACATAATCAATGAACCCTTCTGACCGGTACTTCTGATATTCTGACTCGTCCATTGCCCCTGTATGTTTCTTTTTATCGATGAAATACTCCACTTCAACCTGATCATGCATCTCGCTGATCAGGGAGCCATCTTCGCTGCGCATATCGAGTTCAACCACCTCCGGACGCAAATAGCCCTCCCAGTGCAGTCCATAACTCAGATAATAGTTTTCACCGATGTCCAATGCTTCCCTGGAGAGCTTTGAGGAGTCCCCCAGACTGAAGCTGCTTGTTAAATAATTTACGGTAAATGCGGCGGCTAGAACAATCACAATAATCATTGCATAGAGCCATTTTTTCATGGACCTTTCCCCCCATCGTTTTTTCTGAT
>RZYZ01000276.1 GCA_009930125.1 Clostridia bacterium
GATGTCCTTATTGAGCCCTGTGAAAAGATCCACCTTCTCTCTCTTGTTGGTGGTCATATCCATCTTGTCGTGACCGCTGATGGAGGTGGTCAGAAGCGCCAGATCCCGCACATCTCCTGCAAAGGTGCCCACCTGATCCAGAGTGGATCCGAAGGCGGTGACGCCATATCTGGAGATGTTTCCGTAGGTGGGCTTCAGGCCTGGAATCCCGCAGAAGGCTGCAGGCTGTCTTACCGAGCCGCCCGTATCGGTCCCCAGGGAAAGAGGCACTTCCAGAGCGGAAACCGCTGCAGCGGAGCCCCCTGATGAACCACCCGGCACTCTATCCAGGTCATGGGGATTTCTGGTGATCTTATAGGCGCTGTGCTCTGTGGAAGAACCCATGGCGAATTCATCCATGTTGAGCTTACCCAGGATGATGGCTCCATCCTCCTTGAGCCTTGTCACCACCGTGGCATCATACGGCGCTATGTATCCTTCCATGAACTTCGACGCGCAGGTGTTCTGCATGCCCTTCACGGAGATATTGTCCTTGATGCCTACAGGAATGCCCGAAAGCAACCCGCCGCTTCTCTTCTTCTCATCGATTTCTCTTGCCATTTTCAGGCTTTCTTCCTTATCGACATAAAGAAACGCATCCACCTTCGGTTCCACTTCTTCGATTCTCTGAAGAAAGCTGCCTACAATCTCTTCGCTCTTCACTTCTCCCTTGGCAAGAAGTTCCTTCAGCTCATGGGATTTCATTCTAAATAAGTCCATTATGCATCCTCCCTGTCTATCACGCTGGGAACCTTGAGATAATCCTCCACACGCTCCGGCGCATTCATGAGAAAATCTTCCGTGGTGAGAGACTCCTCCACCACATCTTCCCGGTATACATTCTCGATGTAGAGCGGATTCACAAGAATCTCCACCTCATCCGTGTCCAGCTCCTGAAGCTTGTCCACATAGGATAGGATCATATTAAGATCCGTAACCAGTCCATCTTTTTCTTCTTCACTTATGTGGAGCCTGGCCAGCTCCTTGATATAGTCTACGTCCTTTCTGGATACTGCCATATCACACCTCCATAAATTATTCTATCTACAAGGAAAAAGTTACGACATGAGGTCATAACTTTTCCGCAAAAAACCTTATACTATTTTAGCATAACTCTTTCTAATATACATTAGACAAGAGAAAAATTAACTGAATCAGCGCGAAAACAAAGGAGAATATGCTGTACTTCATGTAGCTTGGATACTTCCTGGCATTGAAGTAGAACCTCATGCCCCAGATCAGAAGTCCCACAAAGAGGGAGATGCCGATGGGGAGATAATTTCTGAAGAGCGTCAGATGAAGCACGCCGTTTAAGGTCAGTATGGTGAGTCCCACCACCAGAACCGTCACCGCCAGCATGAGCCACCCGAGACTGCCCAGAATATTCTCAAGGGTCAGCTTTTTCCTCTTCTTCTCATTCATTCTTCTCACCTGTCATCTCCAGAAACTCCTCTTCCGTCAGGGTCTTCACACCCAGGGTCTGGGCTTTCGTAAGCTTGGAGCCCGCTTCCTTCCCGTAGACCACATAATCCGTCTTCTTGGACACGGAGGAGGTCACCTTCGCCCCCAGAGAGAGGAGCTTTTCTTCCGCATCCTTTCGGGTGAACTTTTCAAGGGAACCTGTGAGGACCACGGTTTTTCCTGTGAAGGGACTCTCGGTGATTTCCGCTTCCTCATGGATGAGGGTCACATGCTGCAGAAGCTTATCAATCTCTTCTCTGATCTCCTCCGAGGAGAAGAAGGTCAGAATGCTGTCCGCCACAATCTCGCCCACATCATTCACTGCCATCAGCTCTTCCTTCGTGGCCTTCATGACCTTTTCCAGCGAGTGGAAAGTGGCTTCCAGATCTCTTGCGGTGGAAATGCCCACATTGGGAATGCCCAGGGCATACAGAAAGGCATGGAGCTCTCTTTCTCTGGAATTCTCGATGGCGGCAAGAAGATTCTCCGCCTTCTTGTCCTTCACCTTGTTAAGGGTCAGAAGCTCTTCCTTGGTGAGGGTATAGAGGCTCGAGACTTCCCGGATGTCCAGCTTCTCGAAAAGCTGCTCCACGGTCTTCTCGCTGAGCCCTTCGATGTTCATGGCATCTCTTCCGGAGAAATGCACGATGCTCTTGATGAGCTGAGGCTTGCAGGAAAGGGTGTTCTCGCAGATCAGGTGCGCCCCGTCCACAATGAGCTCTGTGCCACAGGATGGGCAGTGCTTTGGCGGAAGAATTTCCGTCACATGCTCCTCCAGCTCCTCATCCACGACGCCCATGATCTCCGGGATCACATCATTGGATCGCCTTACCAGCACCATGGAGCCGATGGAGACGCCTTTCATCTCTATGTCATCCATATTGTTCAGGGTGGCACGCTTCACCGTGACACCGGATAGCTCCACAGGCTCTAAAATCGCTGTGGGATTCACTCTTCCGGTTCTGCCCACATTCCATTCCACATCCAGAAGCTTCGTCACCGCTTCCTCCGCTTCGAACTTGTAGGCAATGGCCCACCTGGGAAACTTGATGGTGTAGCCCAGAAGTTCTCTCGTTCTCATATCGTCGATGGCAATGACCACGCCGTCGATGTCAAAATCAAGGCCTTCTCTTTCCTCCTGGATTTCCTTGATGAGCTTTTCCAGGGTGGTGAAATCATCCGCTTCCTTAAAATAACCGTCGGTCAGAAAGCCCTTCTCTTTGATGAAGGCGATCATCTCCCGGTAGGTCTGGAAGGGCTGCCCTTCCTTGTAGCCGATGTCGTAGAAGAACACCGTGAGGTTTCTTCTTCTGGTCTCGGCAAGGTTCAGGTTCCGAAGGGCTCC
>RZYZ01000277.1 GCA_009930125.1 Clostridia bacterium
CAGAAAATCTCCGATGTTGACTCCACCGGACCACTGGAAGGAAATCAGTCCTACTCCAGTCATGGCCACTGCCGCCCGGATGATGTCCATTCTCACCAGTGCTCTTTTATGAAAAAGATAGCCGATGAACGGAACCACCGCTACACCAAATGCCGTGAGAAAGGCATTCTTCGATGCCGTGGTGAATTCCAGGCCCAGCGTCTGAAGCACAAAGGCCGTGAAAAGAAACACTCCGAGAATCATCCCTCTCGCAAGGGTCTTCCTGCCGATGCTTCGGATCTTTCTGAAATTGAAGACCCCAAGAAGAAGGCTTGCCACCAGAAATCGGCCTGCCAGGGTCTCGTAGGTGCTCATATAATCAAGGCCTATGGCCGTGGCGATGAAGCCGCTTCCCCATACTATGGAAACCAGAATCAGGCCCATTTCCCCTTTATATCTGTTCATACACACTTTCCATCCTTCAAAATCATTCTATTATTTCTGCTGCATCCATCTTACCACCTGAAATCCTTTACCGGCCAAGAGCAATCTGAAAAGATGAACTTTTATTTTCCATCATATTCCTTCTTCACATACAGAAGCTCATCCTTTGCCGTCAGGGTCTTCCCCTGGAAAGTGAGCCGGACGATGTAGGGCATGAAATCGATGATGCTCAGAAAATCCTGCACCGAAAAGGTGGGGGCATAATAATGGAGAATCGTGCTCATGGCTGTGCCATGGGTTCCGATGACAACGGACTTTCCTTCTCTCTCTTCCAGAATCTCATGAAGAGTTTCCATGTTCCGTTTCTGCACCAGTTCAAGGGATTCTCCCCCTTCCTCATGAAAGGAAAAATCCGCCCATCTTTTTCTGAACAGCTCATGGGTGTTCCCGCCTGGCCCCTTTTCCCGTTCTCTGAGCCTCCGATCCGTTTTGATGGTCATCTTCTTATCTTCCGCACTGGATCTTATGGTATCAATGCTTCTCCTATAGGGACTGGAGACAAAGCCATCCACTGTAATCTCTCTGAAAAAATCGGCCACCAATTCTGCATCAGTAGCACCTTCTTCCGTCAGAGGCCTGGTCTCATCCTCTTCCCAGCTGTGGTCGGGCTTTGCATGTCTTACAAGATAGATTTCCGTCATAACGCCTCCTGATTGCCATTTTCAAATCAAGTACATTCTACTACAATAACGCTCGATAGACCACCCCTTTCAGGCAGATCGCTCCTCCGCTCTATCCCCAATCTGTCCTTATGTTGGGTTATGCTAAGACCCGCTTTCTTCCTCTTCCCAGGGATAGATCCTCCCATGCGAAAAGCCTGAGATTTCTCTCAGGCTGAGGGTTTATCAGATGTTTTCATTTTTCAGTGCGTCAATGGGATTGTCCTTTCTGATCTTATCCATGGCGTATACACTGGTGGCAAAGACCACCAGAAACACACTGCCCACCGCAAGGACCACGGGAATCCAGGGGATGAAGAAGGCAAAGTCGATGCCCCTGTTCATGGACAGATAGATGAGATAGGTGACGCCGATGGCCACAGGAATGCCGTAAAGAATTCCTTTCAGTCCATAGAGAATGCTTTCATAGGTCATCATCTTATTGAATCCCTTAGAGGTCATCCCCACGGTCTTCAGCATGGCGAATTCTCTTCTTCGCAGATGAATATTCGTGGATATGGTGTTGAAGACGTTGGCTGCCGCAATGAGGGAGATGAGTATGATGAATCCGTAGGAGAAGATATTGATGACGGTGATCATGGCCCTATTCTGATCCATGTAGGAAGCCTGATCCACCAGATTTGTGAAGGACAGATTCGCATCCTTGAGGATCTGTGACATCTCTCTGTATGCCCCTGCATGATCCTCCACTTGGAAATACAGGTTTACAGCTCCGTTTCCGGGTTCTCCTATGATTTTCTCCATAGCGCTGTAGGGATAGATGACTTTCAGCTCGGACCCGTTGGTGTTATAGCTCATCATGGGCATCGAACTGATGATTTCTCCAAGTTCAAGCTCTCTTTCGATGATCACCTCTTCTCTTGCATAGAGGACTTCATCTTCTCCCTCTCCATTGGTGTAGAGAAGTTTCCCGTCTCTTTCCTCTCCACTGAAGTATCTGTCCTCGTAGAAACTCGGAACCTCCACCTGCCTTGCAGAGAAGGAGCCGCTATTCACCACATCGAAGGTATAATATCTCGAGTCCGTGGAGTCATAGACTTTGCCTGATGCATAGAGAAGGGCTTTGGGCGCTTCGCCTGCCATGTACTCTTCCTCCGATAACCCGTTCTCCGCCAGGAGGCTTCTGAAGCTCTCATCATCCAGGAAAGCCAGGTGCATGTTCACGATGCTTTCACTCTCCTTGGGCTTCAGCACCTCCTCATAATAGCTCATATCCATGAGGTCGGCATATCCTTCCGTGACCACTTCTTTCGGCACGAGGAGCGTGGAGTACATGTCGCTGTATTCATAGGAGGTGTCGTTCACGCCTTCGGCTCCGGATAGAAGCTTCAGGACTTCTTCCGGGCTTTTCTCCTGGCTCGGCGTCAGATAATAGGTGATGTCATGGTCCATTTCCTCGAAAACCTGCTCTGTTCCCTTCTTCAGGTAGGAAGTGAAGCTGGAGGCCGATATGAACAGCACCACGCTCATGAAGAGGGACACCACCGTGGCTCTGTACTTTCTTCTGTTCCTCTTGAAGTTCTTGGCGGCCAGCATGCCGTCGAACCCGAAAAGCTTGTAGGTCAGCCTGGAGGTCTTCACCTTCCCAGGCCGGATTCGGATGTCATCGGTCTGCCTGATGGAATCAATGGCCGAGACCCTGGCTGCCTTTCTGGCAGGAATCCAGGCTGAAAGAAGGAC
>RZYZ01000039.1 GCA_009930125.1 Clostridia bacterium
TTCTTCCGGAAGTCTGTGCAGCATCACAGATCCGTCTTTGATTTCCAGATTGCCCTCAAATGTTTTCCCATTATGCTCAAACGGAAAGGCTACATACTTCTGCCCTTTCTCCTCCAGGCTGTGGCTGAAGATTTCTATGCCATCCTTCTCCACGATGATGCGCTTTTCCCCGCCACCTGTAGAAGTGGTGAAATGAAACAGAAGTGCAGGAACAAAACTGATCAGGATCAGTGAGAACAGGATGATTACATCCCACTTTTTTGCTTGGAGTGCTTTTCCACTCCCGTGAAGTTTTCTCATCATATTGGCCTCCCATGATGTTCTATGAAAAGAAGTGCGACAGAGCGCGTCTCCTCTCATCCCTTCTGAACAGATCCGCGCTAAAAGCAAATCATTCGCATCTAGAAATTATACCGTATCTTCAGCGGAGGCACAACCACTCTGCCAGATATTTCACATTATCACAGGCCCCTTTATGGATCCTTCCTAGGCAGCCTGCTCAGGGTGCTTACCCCAGGATTGGCTTCTCCGAATTTCTCCATTACAGCCTGGACCACCTCTTCCCGGGAAAGCCCTTCCTTTTCCTTCTCTTTAATAAGACGATAGGCGCTGAATAATGGAGAAGGTCCTATTTCAGAAGAAAAGTGCCCGATGCCCTGGTTCCAGGCGAAAAGCTCAAATATCTCATCCAGCTCCGCCACGCTGGTGCCCAGCGCATAGGATTTGATCAGCTCCCGGGTGGCCTGCCGGAGTCTTCCCGCTCCCACGGCATTACTCATGGACAGAAGAAGCTTCATGCGCTGAGGCAGTGCACCCTCTTTTCTATCCCAGATCATCTGCCAGAAATTCACAGCCGTCTCCGCCATTTCGTCACTGATGGCCTTGTAGTTCAGAAGCGCTGTGGGTTTCAGGGGCATATCTGATCCTTCCTGATAGAGTCTCCCCCCTTTTTCCATGCGAAAAAAGCTTGCATGATATTCACTGGGAGATACTTTCTCCAGATGATGGGTGAATCCCATCTTCTCCAGAGAAGCGTACAGGGGCTTCGGTTCGAAGCTCTGAATGATGGTGATGCCTTCCCCCACCTCCACAGACTCCGCCTGATGCAGAATCATGGGCAGAATATTCCCTTCCAGTTTCCTCACATCCAGCACTTTGAATGAACGGATCTCTTCTTTCCATTCCGTTTTCATGGTGTTTCCTCCTGTTCTCAGTTTTTCACTCCTACTGATTCAAACCAATGCAATGATTTCCTGCAGCTTCTTGCATGACCCTCTTCTTTGAGTTTTCCTTGCTCCGATTCCCTAGAGATCCTCCACTTCCACCACCGTCAGATGGTTTTCCTCCACACGGAAACGTATATCTTTCCCAGCGAAGGACAGGCCATAGATACGGTCCGGGTCCTTCTGATAGGAAGGTCTCGGATCTTCCGCCAGCACTTCTTTCAGAGCCTCCCTTTTGTCGGAAGGAATTCTGTCCACAAGCGCTTCTGGAATATCCACAAGAAGTCTCACCTTTTCCACTTCAAAGACCCCGGAAGTGGCCTCGGGATGACTGTCGCCATAGGGAATATAGGGCTTGATGTCCACAATGGGGGTATGGTTCATGAGATCTGCTCCTCTGACATAAAGAACCGGTCCCAGCTTCGCATCCATTTCCACTCTTTCCAGTTTCACGGAAGAAAGACCCAGATGATTGGGCCGGAAAGGAGAACGTGTGGCGAAGACTCCCATCCTGGTATTTCCACCCAGTCTCGGCGGACGCACTGTGGGAGACCATCCCTTGTCCACATTCTCGGAGAACTGCCAGATGAGCCATAGATGGGAATAATTTTCTATGCCCTTCACCGCTGCCTCATTTCTGTATGCCGGTTCAAAAACGATTCTTCCTTCCAGGTTCTCCACAAGACCGCTCTGCCTTGGAATGCCGAATTTCGAGTGAAAATCCGTTTCGATTCTCGCTATGATTTCTATCTCTATGATTTCTTTCTTTTCAGTGTTCATCTTTCCTGCCCCTTCCTTTTCCGATCTCCCTATTGTGTCAGCTCGTTCATCGCAGTCTGATTCCTGTTTCTGGAAGAACTGCGGCTTTATTTTCCTCTCCTGTTCACAGAATTTCTCTGAAGAATCTCAGCGCATTCTGGCTGAAGATCTTCTC
The DNA here is from genome assembly GCA_009930125.1 of Clostridia bacterium. Lineage (GTDB taxonomy): Bacteria > Bacillota > Clostridia > Clostridiales > Clostridiaceae > Proteiniclasticum. The sequence continues at coordinate 2,158 of RZYZ01000039.1, forward strand.
CATGTCTCCTGTACTGAAGCCCCTTCTTTCCAGAGCATCCATCAGAAGATGCATCTGCGATGCATCCGCCAGGTCCAGCGTCTCTTCGATGCCATCAAAATCGGAACCCAGCGCAATGACATCGATGCCTGCAACCTTCCGGACATGATCGATATGGTCTGCCACCGTTTCTGCCGTCCCTCTCTGGAGAAGTCTGTCCCGATCCTCATCCAGAAAATCCAGGCAGTAGTTCATGCCCACAAGTCCTCCTTTTTCCGCCAGGACTTTCAGCATATCATCCGTCAGATTTCGTGGATGTCCGCAGAGGCTTCTGGCATCGGAATGGCTGGCAAGAAAGGGCTTTCTGGCATATCTTGCCACGTCATAAAAGCCTTCATCAGACAGATGGGAGACATCCACAATGATGCCAAGATTTTCCATTTCGGAGAGAAAAGCAATGCCCTGCTCTTTCAAACACCTGAAGGAACCTGCCGCACTCATTCCGAAATCCGTGGCTGGATATCCGATGGGGTTTTCATAGTTCCAGGTGAGGGTAATCATCCGGACACCCAGCTGATGCATCATCCGGAGCACGGAAAGGTCTCCCGCTGTGACACCACCATCTTCGATGGTGAGAAGAGCCGAAATCTTTCCCTCTTCTCTGTTTCTCTCCATGTCCGCAAAACGGTAGACAGGTGCCATGTCTGAAGCATGCTCTTTCATGATCTCATGAAAGACATCTATTTCCTGCAGCGCTTCAATAAGGGGGGAGGAAGGACTGTTCTTCGCATCGGTGAACGCCGCGAAGCACTGAAGAAGGTATTCTCCTTTCTTCAGCTTGGAAAGATCCACATGCAGATCATTTCTTCCGAATGTCTTCTCCGTACCACTTAGTCTTGCCTTATTCAGTGCCATGAGCGTATCACAGTGGAGATCAACCGTCTTCATCCTCATCCCTTCTTTCCTGCAGCTTTATTACTCTCTATTATAGTCCTACAGTATGGAATTGAACAATAATCCGCATTTTTCTTCATAAAATTTCTTTTCTGCTATTCATAACTTTATCATTCTGTTTATCCCTTTGTCATAAAGTTAACGGATTTCATCTTCATTTCCATTTCCACTGTCTCTCAGTTGATTTCAGATTTCATCGTGCTATATTGATGATGTAAAGATCGAGCACTCTCTGCAGCGTATTTCCAATCCGATATACAAATAGGAGGCGTAAAATATGTCAAAACCTGTTGTATCTGTTGTGAAAAGTGGTTATCTGCCCGGAAATGCATCTTTTCTGAATGGTAAATTCGAACGCAGACAGGATGATCTGGAACAGATCAAAAAGGCAGTGAAAGAATCCGTAGAAATGGCTGTGGGCTCCATTGACACCATTGTGAAGGAAGGACAGACTGTACTCATCAAACCGAACATCGCCTTCCTGGCCCCACCTGAAAGCTTTGCGGTGGTGGACCCCCGTATGATTGAAGCGGTGGTCTGGTATTTCAAAACCTATTCCAAAGCCAAAGCCGTCTGGATCGGTGACAACCCTTCATTAGGCATGCACGTAGGAAAAGCACGACCCGCTCTGGAAACTGCTGGGATGACTGCGGCAGCCATCGCTGGTGGAGCAGACCGGATCATCTATTTCGATGAGGAACCCCTTGTGGATGTGGATATAGAAGGAGCCACCTTCTTCCGCCATGCCAAAGTATTCAAACCATTCCTGGATGCGGACGTGGTCATCAATCTGCCTAAGATGAAGGTCCATCTGGCCGGAACAGTCACTCTGGGACTGAAGAACTGGAACGGGATTGTGCCCAATGTTCATCCATCCGGAGAACAGCAGGGCGTGCACCGTGTAGATCTGGGACAGAAAATGGCCGATATGTATAGAATCCGCAAAGCGGATCTCACCATTGTGGATGCGCTCATCGGTATGGAAGGTCAAGGTCCTCATGCCGGAACCCCAGTGGAAATGAATCTGGTCATCGCTGGTACAGACACCGTAGCTGTGGATGCTGTCACTGCAAGCATCATGGGGTTTGAACCCATGGAAGTTCCAGCCATCCGATGTGCCGGAACCGAGAAACTGGGTGAAATCGACCTTAGCAGGATTGAAGTGGTCGGAGAGCCCATAGCATCAGTGAGACGTTTCTTCAAGCGTCCCAATGGAGACCCCATCGGCATGTACAAGGACATCACCGTATTTGCTCAGCAGACCTGTCCCGGCTGCTATGTCAATGTTCGAGGCGCACTGGACTCCTTTGTGAACACCGGCATCGACATGGAGAAGTTTGTGGAGGAGCATGGCGCGGTCATGGTCATCGGTGGCGGGGTGCCGGACTTTGAGCCTGAAATGGCCAGAGGCAAGAACCTCTTCGTCACCGGAGACTGCTGGAAATATTTTCCAAGCAGAGAAAAGGTGGAGCAGGCAGCGAAGCTGGCCAAGAGTGTCACCTATTATCCCGGCTGTGCACCTGTCTATATCTTCTCTCAGCTGAACAAAGATCTTCAGAGCCTTGCAAAAGAAAAGGAACTCGTGAGATAATGAGTAATGGAAAGTCTCATCTTCAATGTTGAGACTTTCCTTCCTGTAATGACATTTACAGAAATATGATAAAATGTTAATTTATTTAAATCATACGATCTGCTGACGACACCAGGAAAGGAGTCCAGAGGCTCCTCTCCGGAATCAGAATCCATGGAGGTATCAATGTCAAATCCGAGAAAAATAACCTATACAGCCCTGTTTCTGGCTTTCAGTATCCTGCTTCCTCAGATCTTTCATCTGTTTGGCGGAACTGGTCCTGTCTTCTTACCGATGCATATTCCAGTACTCCTGGCAGGTCTTTATCTGGGTGGCATTCAGGGTGCGCTCATCGGTTTTCTGGCACCGATCTTCAGCTCCTTCCTGACAGGCATGCCGGCGATTCCCATACTCTACTTCATGATTGTGGAGGTCACCGTTTATGGATTTGCTGCAGGCTTCTTCTATCAGAAGAAGAAACTGAACATCTACGTGTCCCTCATTCTGTCCATGATCATGGGAAGAGTGTTTCTTGCCCTGACCGTGTACACGCTGCAGCCGCTTCTGGGACTTACGATCTCTCCGTCAGCCTATTTCACAGGAGCACTCCTGACTGGAATCCCTGGAATGCTGATTCAGCTTCTCTTCATCCCTGCAATGATCAGGCTTCTTGAGAAGGCGGGTGAACATGTTGTCAGAAACAATGCTTAGACTTCTGGAAGAAGAAAATGCAGCCTGTCTCATCTACCGTGGGGAGACGCTTCTTCACCGCTCCCAGAGCATCGGTGTAAAACCGCTGCTGGAGTTCATGGAGAACCATCCGGAAGAATCCGAAGAGCATGATCTTCTGCTCATCGACAAGGTCATCGGTAAAGCCGCCCTTCTCCTGTCTGTACTGCTGGGCATAAAAACCATCCATACGCCCGTGGCAAGCAAGGCTGCGGTGGAGGCTGCGAAAATTCATGGTGTAATGCTCCATGCAGAAACCGTGGTTCCCTATATCACAAACAGGGAGAAAAACGGAATGTGTCCGCTGGAGCAATCCGTATTGGACACCAATGATCCCCAGGTGGCGCTGGAGAACATCAGAGCTGCCATAAGAATACTCATGGCAGGTAAAAAGACCGTCGATAACGATATATCCTTTTCTGCACTGGAAGCCGTACCGGACTTTCATCCGTAGAACACGATGCATCTGCAATAGGCTGATCTCATAGCGTAAAAAGGAAGAAGCCATGGAAACTCAGATTCCAGGTGCTTCTTCCTTTTGGCTCTATTCTTTATTTGATCCTATACCTTATAAATCGCATCCAGTATGGCCCCATCACGGTATTCACTGACTGCTACAATCTGATCGCTCTTTTCCCTCTTTTCCGGAATGCCTGTATAGAAGTCCGCAATCTTCTTCAGTTCATGGATCTCCATGATCTTTAGATTGGTTTCCTCTTTCAGTTTATCAATCAGCTCTTTGTGTTTCGGATTGATAGCGATGCCACGTTCTGTGACCAGTACATCCACCGTCTCCCCAGGTGTGGTGACTGTGGTCACTTCATCCACCAGGCAGGAGATTCTCGAATTCACAAGTTTTGAAACGATGATGGCAAGCTTCGCTCCAGCTGCAGTATCCGCATGTCCACCAGAACCGCCAAGAATGATGCCATCACTGCCTGTGGTGACATTGACGTTGAAGTCCAGATCGATTTCGCTGGCCCCGAGAATCACCACATCCAGTTTGTTCACTATGTTATCAGGATTGTTGATGTTCGCATAGGTATGCGCACTCATCTTGATGTGGTTCTCATTGACCTTGATGGATTCCACCGCATCCAGATTGAAGCACTGAACATCATAGAGCTTTTCAAAATATCCCTCTTTCAGGAGATTCACCAGATAGTCCGTGATGCCTCCTGATGCGAAGGATCCTGTGATCTTCTTTTCCTTCATGATCTTCTTGAGCTCATTGGCCACAGCCAGGGAGATTCCTCCTGCACCGGTCTGGAAGCTCATGCCGTTCTCCAGTAATCCGCTGTGTTCTATAAGCTTCGCTGCATCACGTGCGATCTTCAGCCCCACCGGATCCTTGGTGATCTGGGTTGTTCCGCTGACGATCCCCTTGGGATCTCCTATGGAATCCACCTTCACCACATAATCCACCAGATGTCCTGAAATTTCCGGTCTATTCACAGTCTTCGATGTATAATCCGTGATTGCCACAACCTTCTTGGCTGTTTCGGCATCCGCATAAGCATATCCGAGCACACCGCAGGATGCAGGACCTTCAGAGCCAGTAAGGCTTCCATTGGCATCCACTGCCGGTGCGGCTATAAAGGCTACATCCACATTCACTTCACCTTCAATCATGCTTCTTGGTCTACCACCGTGGGTGGTCATATGGCAGATTTCCTTCAGCTTTCCTTTACTGATGGCAACGCCCACTGGTCCGGAGATATAGGAAGCAAGTACTTTCGTCACTGTTTCATCTTCAAACATGGGTACAAGGCATGAATGACAGGGGAAAATCGATGTGGCGGCCACTGTCATATTCTTGATGCCTCTTTTATGAAGCTTCTCCATAACCATGGGCAGCACATGGTCTCCGTTTCTCATATGATGATGAAAACTTACGGTCATGCCATCATGAAGATATAGCTTGTCCAGAACTTCATCCAGATTATCAGAAAAGACCGGTTTTCTGGCAAGATCCTTCTTTGGAGAGACGAATGCATGAGTCTTCACATTTTTGAACGGTCCCTCATAGGGCCTGTCCAGTCCTTCTCTTCCTATTGAATTTCTCATCTGACTAACCCCCATTTCCTGGCAGAATCTACAATCTGCTCCGCACGCTTGATAACGGGCAGATCTACCATCTTCCCTTTATAGCTGAACACACCAAGACCCTTCTTCTCCGCTTCTTCCGCCTCGTGAAGAATGATCTGCGCTTCTTCGATTTCTTCCTGAGTAGGTGAGAAAACCTCATGAATGGTCACAATCTGACGTGGATTGATGGCCAGTCTTCCAGTGAATCCTATGGATTTGGCAAATCTTGTATCGGCTTCCAGGCCTTCCACATCATCAATATCTGTAAAAGGTGTATCCAGTGCATCGATTCTGTAGGCTCTTGCAGCGGTGGCCACCAGATATCTGGCATATTCGATTTCCTTACTTTCCTTGGTTCGCTTGATGCCCATATCACTGGACAGATCCTCTGCGCCAAGAAGTATCGCATCGATACGATCTGAGGACTCGATGATGTTTCGAAGATCGATAAGTCCCATGGCGCTTTCGATGATCAGAAGCACCTTCGTCTTTTTCCCCGTTTGATGGGCTTCTTCCAGTCTCTTAATTTCCTTCACCATGGTCTGAACCGATTCCACGCTGGCCTTCGGAATGACGATTCCATCAGGCTCTGCAGGAATGATGCTTTCCAGATCTTCCTTCCAGTAGGGAGAATCCAGCGGATTCACTCTCACGGTCACTTCCACTCCCTGCAGGGGCAGAAAAGACAGTGCTTCTCTCACGAGAATTCTTGCCGCATCCTTTTCCTTCAGGGAGACTGCATCCTCCAGGTCAAAGATGATGGAGTCTGCTTCCAGACAGTCTGCTGAAGTCAGCATTCCCGGGTTGTTGCCAGGCATAAACAGTAAACTTCTTCTACTCATACGCTCTTCTCACCGCCGTTTCCACTCTTGCTCTGATGGTATAGTCGAGAGCCCCACGATCCTCCACGAGAATTCTGCAATCCTCCACCCCTAATCTCACGAGCGTCTCTCTTATGGTATTTTCAATCTGCTTTCCGAAGGTCTCCATGACCGAACTTTCAATGGAGAGATCAATTCCACCTTCTCCTGGCACAATGCGAACCTGACAGTCATTGGACTGCAGTGTTCCAGCAATGGCTTGTTTTCTTATTTCCATACTTTACCTCACTATCTATACTGAATCATTACTTCTCTGATTACGATTTCATACTACCTCTGAAGAAGGATGAATCATTCCAATTCATCCTCCTATTCTATTCATATTCTGGCTAGACCCTGTTCCTTCGCTTTTTCAGCAACGGCTTTTGCCACCACTTCAGCAACTCTCGGATCGAAGGCATTTGGAATCACATACTCTTCACTGAGCTCCTCATCGGATATGAGTGATGCGATACCTTCTGCCGCTGCAAGCTTCATCTCTTCAGTAATCTTACTTGCTCTCACATCCAGTGCTCCACGGAAGAGTCCCGGAAATGCCAGTACATTGTTCACCTGATTCGGATAATCGGAGCGTCCTGTTCCCACGACTCTTGCGCCACCTGCCACTGCATCCTCATAGGTGATTTCAGGCTCCGGATTCGCCATGGCGAAAATGATGGCATCCTTCTTCATGGTGGAGACTATTTCCTTCGTGATGACTTTCGGTGCACTGACACCAATGAAAATATCCGCTCTCATCATGGCTTCCGCCATGGTCAGACTTTCGTTTTCATTGTTCGTGATCTCTGCAACTTCCTTCTCCACGAAATTATAGTTTTCCATCTCACACTTACTAAGAAGTCCCTCTTTATTGAAGGCATAAATGTTCGCAATGCCCAGGTTCTTCATCATCTTGATGACAGAGCTTCCTGCCGCCCCTGTACCGGAAATCACTGCCGTGCAGTTTTCCGCTTTCTTTCCAACAAGCTTCAGTGCATTCATGATTCCTGAAGTGACCACGATGGCCGTACCATGCTGGTCATCATGAAAAACCGGAATGTCCAGCTCTTCAATCAGGGTTCTTTCAATTTCCACACATCTGGGTGCACTGATGTCTTCCAGATTGATTCCGCCGAAGGTCGGTGCGATGCGCTTTATAGTTTCGATGATTTCCTTCGGATCTTTTGTGTCCAGCACAATTGGAATCGCATTGACCCCTGCAAAGCGCTTGAAAAGCGCTGCCTTTCCTTCCATGACAGGAAGGGATGCCTCAGGACCGATATCTCCCAGTCCCAGGACTGCTGTTCCATCGGATACGACTGCCACAATATTCCCTTTCCATGTGTATTTATATGCTTCATCCTTGTTCTTAGAAATCTCAATACAGGGCTGAGCTACACCTGGTGTGTACGCAATGGAAAGATCTTCCTTATTCTCCAAAGGCGCCTTCAGCTCCACGCTGATTTTACCTTTCCATTCTTCATGCTTTTTAAGTGCAATTTCATAATAATCTGCCATGGAATCCTCCATTCTTAATAGTCTTTTTCGCAGACACATTCTGAAATGTGTCGTTAATAGAATATTAACATACATCGTGAGTAGTGTAAACGAGCCGAATCATCTCTCCACAGGTATATCACCTAGTTCAAATATACGAACATTAAAATGTTTTTGAAAGAAAATGTTTGACCTGTATCGTATCATTTGGTATTATAAATACATGAATTGAATAATGAAAATAACTCATATAATGTCAGAAATAAGGTTCGACAGTCTCTACAGGATGACCGTAAAATATCCTACTATGAGTGAAAGTGTATCTAGGGTTCCGTTCTCCTTTGATCGGAGAAGCTGGACCGAGCGATACAGACATTGCTTCAATGTCACACCGATGGGAGAAAAGCCCGGACGGATAGGTTTCACTTGTATCACAGGCCTATCCTTCCGAGCTCTATTTTTTTGAACCGGAGAAATTATAAATGTGTTTAGATTTTATACCAGTTATAAGAGTGTTTTTCAGACTTCAACCAAATCAAAGCAAAATCGAGGAGGCAAACAATGAATGATTTCTTTAAGTTAAAGGAACACAACACCACAGTCAGAACTGAAGTAATTGCCGGTATCACCACTTTCGTCACCATGGCCTACATCCTGGTGGTCAATCCCATCTACCTTGCTGAGGCAGGTATGGACTTCAACGCCGTATTCATGGCAACCTGTATCTCCGCAGCAGTAGGTACCCTGATCATGGGTCTTTATGCGAAACTGCCCTTTGCACAGGCACCGGGTATGGGACTGAACGCGTTCTTCGCATACACCGTGGTCTTGACCCTGGGTTACACCTGGGAAGCAGCACTGGCTGCCGTATTCATTTCCGGACTATTCTTTATTATCCTGACTGTTACAGGTTTCAGAGAAACCATCGTGGAAGCCATTCCGAACTCCTTAAAGCACGCCATCGGCGCAGGAATCGGTCTCTTCATCGCCTTCATCGGTTTCCAGAACTCCGGCATCGTAGTAGACTCCCCGGCAACCTTAATCACCCTTGGTGATTTCACACAGCCAACGGTTCTGCTTGCTGTCATCGGTCTTGTGATCACAGCTGTTCTTATGTCCAGAAAAGTAAGAGGCGGACTGCTTCTTGGTATCATCATCACCACACTCATCGGTATTCCCATGGGCGTCACCGATACCACATGGAACGCATTCTCCCTGAATATCATGCCTACCTTCGGTAAAGCACTAAACCCAGGTTTTTCAGACCTCTTAAGCATGGGTGGCGGCTTCGTCGCAGTAGCCAGCAGCATCTTTGTTGTCGTATTATCCTTTGTACTTGTAGATATGTTCGATACCATCGGAACCCTCATCGGAACCGGCGCAAAAGCGGGTATGCTGGATGAAAACGGAAAGCTTCCGAACATGAACAAAGCGCTCATGGCTGACGCCGTAGCAACTGCAGCTGGTGCTCTTCTTGGAACATCCACTGTCACAACCTACGTGGAATCTGCAGCCGGTGTTTCAGAAGGTGGTAAGACCGGTCTTACAGCCGTAACCACAGGAGTCCTATTCCTTCTGGCCATCTTCCTTGCTCCATTTGCACTGATGGTACCAGGACAGGCAACGGCTCCAGCGCTGATCATTGTAGGCGTTCTCATGATGACCACCATCAAGAACATCAACTTTGATGATTTCGAAGAATCCCTTCCAGCATTCTTTACCCTGGCTGTCATGGCATTCACTTACAGCATCTCCAACGGTATCGGTGCAGGACTCATATTCTACCCCATCACAAAGCTTGCGGCAGGAAAGCCCAAGGAGATTCATCCTCTGGTCTACTTCCTGGCCATCGTATTCGTCCTGAAGCTGGCATTCCTGCCTAGATAGGGATCAAATTTATTATTTCATAACCCTTCAAATAGAAAATCAGATCAGCGCCTTCCCCAAGGCCTGATCTGATTTTTACTTTGCTCAACTTATCTGTTTCTTGACGCTACATATGCCCTGATTTCCTCGTCACTGAGATTCTTATGGTTTTCTCTGAGCCCTTCCATGAGGACATTCTTGTATCTTTCTCCAGGTTCATTCTTCTCAAGGATCCTTCTGTTTGTCACAGTCATCACCGGATACCCATCCAAGGTGCCAAGTTCCGCTTTATGATCATACCAGCTGATACCTGGTCTTGGAATATGACCACCATTCTCTTCTCTCCAGAGATGCTCCAGCTGCTCTTCTGTGATGAGATAAGCCACGCCATAGGCCTTTCCTGGCCTGGTCACATCCAGAAAGGAGACGCCTCCGTATTCCCAGGCTCCTGATTCCTTGGCGTAGTACATATCGTGATCAAACACATAGGCTCTCTTTGCTCTTGGACTGGAGGTGTCCCCACAAGGCTTCTGATTTCTGCCTTTTCCTCTGAAGCTGCCGCCATGGATATAGTGCAGGAACCTTTCCTCCAGCATATTGGAACCATAGGCCGCGTACCAGACAAGGTTCTTCTCTTTCCTTTCTTTTCCCCAGGACTGTTCCTCAAAAGGAATCTGATTCTCTTCCTTCACCTCATGAAGATACCTGTAGGTGCCCACATGCTGCATTTCCTTTCCATCCATTTCCACCATGACCTCCTCATATGCGTATAATTGACCTTCTCCCTCCAGAACATGGAGGCGCTCTAGTGTTTTCCGATCTACTGCATAAACCTCACCCGATCCCCGGGCTTTATCCTGATGCCCGGGTAGCTTCCAAAATCATAGAGCCCATATCCACTAAGCTCCGCTTCCTCCAGATACTTCGCGTCCTGAAGATAGGATGCATGGTTCCTGCTTCCTCGAAGCAGCGTTCTTTTGCCGACCCATAACTTATTCGGGGTAGAGATGTTTATAAATAAAAAGCACCCTTCGAGGATGCTTTTTATTTATAAACTTGCCTTCTATGACCGATGTTCACAATTACAATCGTAATATTCGCATCTTGAATATCTGCAATAATACGATATTCTCCTACCCTATATCTCCAATACTCCTTCAGATTTCCCTTTAATGGTTTCCCGTTCGTTCTTGGATTGGTTGTATTCACGAGATTAGTTTCAATCCAGCTATAGATTAATTTAATTTGCCCTTTATCTAGTTTTCTAAGGCTCTTTACAGCCTCCTTTGAGTAAATAACTTCATATCCCATATTACAACTCTAACATCTTATTTACTTCGCTATGGGTATAGGTTTTCAAAGTATTGTCTGCAATGCTCTTCTCATATTCTAAAATTGATTTCAGATCAAAATCATGTTCTATTTTTTCTTCAAGCGCTTTTTTAAGTAAAGTAGATAATGGCACTCCTGTCAATTTTGCATATTCAGTAAATACAGATTGCTCTTCCTTGTTCATTCTAACTGATACAGTACTCATTTAATCACTTCCTTTCTTGACACTCCCACAGCTAAAGCAATGGGATTCTTGGGTGATTAAACGCCAGTCTGTTTCCAGTAGGCGAGTATGACCCCAAGCTGAGGGCATGCCATT
>RZYZ01000278.1 GCA_009930125.1 Clostridia bacterium
AAAATATTATCAAATTGACAATATAAAGTGAAAAAATCTAAAAAAAGTTAAAAATCGTGATTTGTAAAGGTATACAGGGGTTATTGATAACAAACTGTGGTTTCTGTTGTGAAAATCCGCTTTACTGACCGATGTAGACATGAATCTTCAAACCAATTCAGGATTTTGCCATGAAATTGGAAATTAGATTAAGGGAAGATTTTATAATAAAATAAAGGTACAGTAAAAATGGAGGGATGCCACTTGGAAAGAATCACAATCATCACAGGGCATTTTGGCAGCGGGAAATCTGAGATTTCCATCAACCTGGCGAAAAAACTGAATCATGAGGGGAAAAAGGTGGCACTTGTTGATATCGACATCGTCAATCCTTTCTTCTGTATCAGAGACTTCAAAGCCACCTTGGCCAAAGACGGCATTGATGTCATTGCGGCAAACCCGGAATGGTCCAATGCAGAGCTGATGGTGGTACCTGGAGAAGTTTCCAGTATTTTCGTAAAAAAAGATACGAACTTCATCCTGGACATCGGCGGAGACGATATGGGTGCAACGGTACTGGGGCAGTATAATCACGAACTGATCAAAACGGATTACAGCATGTATTTCGTGATCAATACCCAGAGACCTTTCACACCGGATGAAAAGGGAATCAAGGAGTACATCGCGAGCATCGAAAGGTCTTCAAGACTGAAGGTGACGCATCTGATTTCCAATACCAATCTCTCCTATGAGACCACTGCAGAGGAAATCATCAAGGGAGATGCAATTGTGCATGATCTGTCAAAGGAACTTGGCATACCGCATCTATACACCGTGGCCAGAAGAGATCTGGCAGAATCATTAGAGGGTAAGTTACATGGGGAGCTTCTTCCCATCGACATTTTCATGAAAACACCATGGAATTAAAATATTAAGGGGGATATGATATGCCAAAAGTTGTATTTAGAGAAGAACGATGCAAGAGCTGCGGACAGTGTGTGATTGCCTGTCCTGTGAAGATTATCGGTTTCACGGACAGATTGAATGAGAAGGGGTACAGACCCGCCGGCATTCCGGATGAACTCATGGATAAGTGCATAGGATGTACATCCTGTGGAAGAATGTGTCCAGATCTTGTTATTACAGTGTATAAATAGGGGGTAGAGCAAATGAGTGAAAAAGTTCTCATGAAGGGAAACGAAGCCATTGGAGAAGCGGCCATCAGAGCCAACTGCCAGTGTTTCTTCGGATATCCGATCACACCACAGACAGAAGTCGCAGCCTATATGGCGAAGAAGATGCCTACAATTGACAGAGTGTTCCTGCAGGCGGAAAGTGAAATTGCAGCCATCAACATGATTTACGGAGCTGCAGGTACTGGCGTCAGATGCATGACCAGTTCATCTTCACCTGGAATCTCACTGAAGGCAGAAGGAATTTCCTATATCGCGGGAGCAGAGCTTCCATGCGTCATCATCAATATCGTCAGAGGAGGCCCAGGACTAGGCGGCATTCAGCCAGCACAGTCTGACTACTTCCAGGCGACCAAGGGTGGAGCACATGGTGATTTCCATATGCCCGTCTACGCACCATCCTCCATTCAGGAAATGGTGGACCTGATCACAGAAGCCTTTGATGTGGCAGATCAGTACAGAACACCGGTCATGATCATGGGAGACGGAATGCTGGGTCAGATGATGGAGCCTGTTGAATTCAGACCTTCCACATCCACAAGAGTCCTTCCTGAAAAGACATGGGCTGCTAACGGCAGAAACGGAAGAGCACATCACAATGTCATCAACTCTCTGTTCCTGAAGAGTGAAGAGCTGGAAATGCACAATGATCACCTGGGCAGAAAGTATGATGAAATCAAGAAGAATGAAGTCAAGTATGAACTGATGAATACGGAAGATGCAGACCTCATCATGGTGGCTTACGGCACCACAGCAAGAATCTGCAAGAATACCATCAAGCTTGCCAAGGAAAAGGGCATAAACCTGGGACTCATAAGACCAATCACCCTATGGCCATACCCACAGGAAGCCTTTGATCTGACCATCGGAAACACCAAGCATGGTTACCTGGCAGTGGAAATGAGCAAGGGCCAGATGGTGGAAGACGTGAGACTTTCCGTGGAAGGCAGAAAGCCTGTACACTTCTATGGAAGATCAGGTGGTATGGTTCCTTCACCAGAAGAAATACTGGATAAGGCTATGGAAATTGTAGGGGGGAATAAATAATGGAGTTAAAGGATAGAGAAATTCTGTTTAAGCCCACAAACGGCTTACTGGATGTTCCTACACACTACTGTCCTGGATGCACCCACGGGGTCATTCACAGACTGATCGGTGAGGTTATGGAAGAGCTTGATATCGTGGACAAGACCATCGGTGTTGCACCGGTAGGATGCTCGGTACTTGCTTACGACTATTTCGCATGTGATATGTTTGAAGCAGCGCACGGTAGAGCGCCAGCGGTTGCTACTGGAATAAAGAGAGCCAATCCCGACAAGATCGTATTCACCTATCAGGGTGATGGAGACCTGGCGGCCATCGGAACAGCGGAAGCGGTTCACGTTGCTGCAAGAGGAGAAAAGATCGTCACCATTTTCGTCAACAACTGCATCTACGGCATGACCGGTGGCCAGATGGCACCTACAACCCTTCCAGGTCAGAAGACCGAAACATCACCTTATGGAAGAGATGTGGCGTCACAGGGGTATCCCATCCGATTCTCCGAAATGGTTGCACAGCTGGACGGGTCCTACTACATCGAAAGAGTTTCTGTAGATAAGGTGGCTGGCGTTGCAAAGACCAAGAA
>RZYZ01000279.1 GCA_009930125.1 Clostridia bacterium
AATAAGAGAAAATGATGTCATCTTAAGAGTAAAAGACCTGAAGACCTTCTTTTACACCAACAATCGATGCAACCGCGCCATCAACGGCGTTTCCTTCGATATCAGAAAAGGAAAGACCTTAAGTATTGTAGGAGAATCGGGATGCGGCAAGAGCGTGACGGCTTCCTCCATCATGCAGCTGCTTCCTGAGCTCTCCAGAATCGAAGAAGGGGAAATCACCTACTTCTCCAGCGACGGAGAAGTGCATATAGAGAAGTTACCAAAAAACGGAAAGAAGATGAGAAGTCTTCGTGGCTCCGACATCGCCATGATCTTCCAGGATCCCATGACGGCGCTGAATCCTGTGTACACCATCGGGTTCCAGATTGTGGAGAACCTGAGAGCCCATATGAACATGAGCAGGAAAGACGCGAAGAAGAGAGCCGTGGAACTGCTGGCGCAGATGGGCATTCCGAATCCGGAGCAGAGAGTCAACGAGTATCCTCATCAGTTCTCCGGCGGCATGAGGCAGCGTGCCATGATCGCCATGGCCATGAGCTGCAACCCCAAAGTGCTCATCGCCGATGAGCCCACCACAGCACTGGATGTGACCATCCAGGCACAGATCTTCGAGCTCATGATGAAGCTGAAGGAAGATTTTGATACCGCCATTCTTCTCATCACCCATGACATGGGTGTGGTGAATGAGGTATCCGATGATATGGCCGTCATGTATATGGGTAACATCGTGGAAAGCGGAGAGACAAGAGATGTCATAAAGCATCCCGCTCACCCTTACACCAAGGCGCTGCTCCAGTCCATTCCGATTCTCGGAAAAGGACGCAATCAGGATCTGGAACCCATCAGAGGATCAACACCGGATCCCTACAACAGACCCGTAGGCTGTCAGTTCAGAGACCGCTGCGACTACATGACCGAGAAATGCGGTGAAATGCCACCGGAAGAAATGGTCTCGGAAGACCATATGGTACGATGCTGGCATTGGAAAGAGGTGCTGAAATGATGAAGAAAGAAAGAGAAGTATTACTGAGCCTGAATAATGTGAAGACCTACTTCCCCGTGAAGAAAGGTGTCATGAAGAAGACCGTGGGCTATGTCAAAGCCGTGGATGACATCTCCATCGATGTGTACAAAGGTGAAACCCTGGGCCTGGTGGGAGAATCCGGATGCGGAAAGACAACCCTTGGCAAATCCATTCTGCAGCTGGTGCCCGCCACAGACGGAGAGATGAACTACAGCTTCGACGGCGAGGTGAAGGACCTCCGAACCCTCGACAAGAAGAGCCTGGATGCGGCCCGAAAGAGAATGCAGATCGTATTCCAGGACCCGCATTCCTCTCTGAATCCGGCCTTCACCATCTATCAGTCTCTCTCCGATCCTCTGAAGAAGTTCGGCGTGGAGAAGAAGGAAGACAGAAGAAAGATCATTGGAGATCTGCTGGAATCCGTCAACATGAGAGCAGAGTACATGGACAGATATCCCCATGAGTTCTCAGGTGGACAGAGACAGAGAATCGGCATCGCCAGAGCCTTAAGCGTCAATCCGGAACTCATCGTCTGCGATGAGGCCGTAAGTGCCCTAGATGTATCCATCCAGGCCCAGGTGCTGAATCTTCTGAAGAAGCTGAAGGAAGAAAGAGATCTGACCTACATCTTCATCACCCATGACCTTTCCGTGGTGGAATACATCAGTGACCGCATCGCGGTGATGTATCTGGGCAGAATCGTGGAACTGGCGGAAGCGGATGAACTCTACAAGAACAAGCTGCACCCCTATACCCAGGCGCTCCTCTCAGCCATCTTCGTGGCTGAGCCGGATAGAAAGACCAAGAGAATCATTCTGGAAGGCGATGTGCCAAGCCCCATGAACCCACCTTCAGGATGCTCCTTCCACCCACGATGCAGCTACTGCATGGATGTGTGCAAAGTGGAAAGACCAGCCCTTAAGAAATATGAAATAGACGGAACCGATCACTATGTGGCCTGCCACATGGTAGAACAGAAGAAAGAAGGAAAATATAATGGCGAAATTTAATTTCAAAGAAATCACAGGAGTCATCCCAGCGCTTCTGACCCCATTTGACAAGGACGAGAATCTGGATGAGAAGGGCCTACGTGCCCTCATTGCGAAGCTTCTTGCTGACGGCGTGCATGGACTCTATCTTACCGGCTCCACAGGAGAAGGCTTCCTCATGAGTCAGGAAGAGAGAATGAAGGCAGTGGAAATCGCCATGGACGAAGTGGCAGGAAGAGTGCCGGTCATCGTTCATGTAGGCGCCATCTCCACAAGACTGTCTCTGGAGCTGACCCATCATGCCGCAGAAGCTGGAGCAGATGCCATTTCCTCCGTACCGCCTTTCTACTACAGATTCGGCGAAAAGGAAATCATTGAATACTACAGAGAACTGGCAGCAGCCACAGCGCTGCCCATGATTGTTTATAACATTCCACTGGCAGGGCTTATGGGCTATGACACCATCCTGAAGCTGGCGAAGCTTCCAAACGTCATCGGCATCAAGTACACCGCCACCAGCCACTTTGAGATCACAAGGCTCAAGAGTGATGTGGGAGAAGACTTCATGATCTATTCCGGTGCCGATGAAATGGCCCTGTCAGGTCTTCTGGCCGGAGCAGACGGCATCATCGGTTCCACCTACAATGCCATTCCCGATACATTCATGGACCTGTACAGTGCCTATACGGAAGGTAGACTGGAAGAAGCCAGAGACATCATGAAGGAAGCCGTAGCTGTCATCATGCAGATGCTCTCCTATGGCAGCCTCA
>RZYZ01000280.1 GCA_009930125.1 Clostridia bacterium
CTTCTTCATGCTGGACCACACTGCAGACATAAAGTCTAATTCCTACCTAAGCGCCCCCTTCAGTGACGAAAGAGAAAGCTATCCCGTCGTCATCATCTCCCATGGATGGCAGGGCTTCCGAGAGCTTCATACAGACTTTGCGGAAGAGCTGGCTTCAAACGGATTCATCGCCGTTTCCATCGATCATACCTACGGGTCCCAGGCGGTGAGACTGCCTGACGAAACCGTGGCTTATCTCAATCCTGATGCCCTGCCAGGAAGCTATGGCGAAGATGGCTTTGCCGAAGCATCCCAGCTCCTTGTGACAACCTACGGCGAAGATGTCATCAGCGTGCTGAATGACCTGGAGAAGAAAAACAGGGAAGATGACTTCTTAATGAATCGAATGGATCTGTCCTCCATCGGCGTCATGGGACACTCCACCGGCGGTGGCGGTGATGTCCATGCAGCCCTTAAGGATGCCCGCATCAAAGCCCTTCTTGGGCTGGATGCCTGGGTGAATCCTCTGGATAAGGATGTGCTGAGTCAGGGCCTTTCCATTCCAGCTCTCTTCATCCGAAGCGAGCAGTGGAGTCAGGGACCCAACAATACCGCACTGGGCATGCTGCTTTCTGCCTCGGAGGAAAGCACCTTTCTCCAGATGAACAAGACCAACCATGTGGACTTCTCCATGGCCTATATGTACTCCCCTCTGGCCAGATACGTGGGATTTTCCGGTGACAGGGGTGGCAGGGACGCCATTTCTCTCCAGAAGAAGCTTCTGCTGGAATTCTTCGATGCCAGTCTCAGAAATCAGAGCGGACTGGAGTCTCTGAATCTTTTGGAGATCATGGAAAACAATGACAGCCTTATACCTGTAGGCATCGAGTGATGAAGATGTATAAATTGAACTAGACAAGATCCGCTTCAATAGATCACCTGAATCATAGTGAAGTGCATCAATATGAAGAAAGAGGAGCATTATATGGTAAGAGAAAATGAAACCATGGGTATCCACCTGGTGGAGAAGGGGAAAAAAGGAATATTTTCAACGATTTTCAGCAGATTAGGGATCATCCTGGTCCTTTTCCTGCTTCAGCTGTTCCTGCTGTTCAGCCTGTTCCGGTGGTTTGAAAGCTTCCTGCCTGAGATCTATGGGGGTACGTTCCTATTTTCGCTGCTCATGGTATTATACCTTCTGAATTCCCGTCTGGATCCCACCGGAAAGATCACCTGGCTGATCATCATCATGCTGCTGCCGATTTTCGGTGCACTCTTTTATCTGTATACGCAGAGAGACATCGGTCATCGCACGCTGAAATCCAGAACTTCAAAGTCCGTTGAGGAGACAAAAGATAAGATTCCACAAAGCAGGAAAATCTCTGATGATCTGCACTTTGCAAGTTCTGGTGCTGCCTCTTTGTCCAGATATGTGGCGCGAAGCGGCTGCTATCCCGTTCACGGCAGCACAGAAGTGACCTACTTCCCCCTTGGAGAGGACAAGTTCAAAGAAGTGCTTTTTCAGCTGGAAGAGGCAAAGCACTTCATTTTCCTGGAGTATTTCATTATCAGTGAAGGAAAGATGTGGGGTCAGATCCTCGAAGTGCTGGCCAGAAAAGCCGCTGAGGGCGTTGATGTGCGTGTCCTCTACGATGGCACCTGCGAGTTTTCCACTCTGCCCAGTGATTATCCCAAGCGCCTGGAGGAACTGGGGATCCAGTGCAGAGTTTTTGCGCCCATCACCCCCTTTGTCTCCACCCATTACAATAATCGGGATCACAGAAAAATTCTGGTCATCGATGGTCATACCGCCTTTAATGGCGGAGTCAATCTGGCCGATGAATACATCAATGAAATCGAGAAGTATGGACACTGGAAAGATATCGCCATCATGCTTCAGGGAGATGCTGTCAGAAATTTCACCCTGATGTTTCTCCAGATGTGGTCCTTGAGGGAGAAAACGAGAGAATATGATTATTTTCTGGCTTTCCCCACAAAGTCCAGAGAAGATGCGAAAGGCTTTGTTCTTCCCTATGGAGATCTGCCTCTGGATGGTGAGAAAGTAGGAGAACAGGTTTATATCGATATCCTGAATCGAGCACAGAAGTATGTCTACATCATGACGCCCTATCTCATTCTGGATGGAGAGCTTGAAAACGCCCTGATGTTTGCTGCAAAACGCGGAGTGGATGTCCGCATCATTCTGCCGGGAATTCCTGACAAGTTCACGCCCTATGCACTAGCCTTTACGCACTACGGAGCACTCATCGATGCCGGTGTCCGGCTCTATGAGTATACCCCCGGTTTTGTCCATGCCAAGAGCTTCGTGGCAGACCATAAGGAAGCCGTCGTGGGCACAATCAACCTGGATTATCGCAGTCTGTATCACCATTTTGAATGTGCCACCTACATGTATGGTGTAGAGTGCATCGGAGAAATCGAAGAAGATTTCCTGAAGCTTCAGTCAAAGTGCAAGATGGTCACAAGAGAATCCATGAAAAAGGAAAAGCTCACCCGAAAGGTCACTGGCATCATATTGAAAGCCATTGCCCCTCTTCTTTAGAAAGACAGATGGCCTTTTTCCGGTAGCACCCCTTTCCTGTCGCCTTCCACATTGAATGAATCTGTTATATCACCTCAAAGACGCCCATGTTGTTTCCACTTGGCTCATGACCAAGGGAAATTTCATGGGCGTCTTTTCTTTTTTGCCTGAACCCTTACTTCTTCAGCAGCGCGGTTCTGTAGGGAAAGACTTCCGCTGTCATCATTCCCTTTAGAACTGCCGGGTCCTCCCTCATGAAC
>RZYZ01000281.1 GCA_009930125.1 Clostridia bacterium
TGATAGTTTCAGTCTCTTCATTTCTCTCTCCTACCTGATGATATATCCGGCACCTCTGACGGTATGAATGAGCTTCTCCTCATAGCCGTCATCCAGCTTGCTTCGAAGGAACCTGATATAGACATCCACCACATTGGTCTCCCCTTCGAAATCAAATCCCCACACGTTGTTCAGGATCTTCTCTCTGGTGAGCACAATCCCCTGGTTTTCCAGGAGGTAGGCGAGAAGATCAAACTCTTTCTTCGTCAGCTCCTTCTTGACGCCATCCCGATAGACCTCATAGGTGTCTCTGCTCAGCGTCAGCCCTTTGAACTGAAGAAGCCTTGCTTCTTCCGGTTTCTTCTCGCTCTTTCTAAAGAGCGCACGAAGACGCGCGAGAAGTTCTTCCATCTCGAAAGGCTTAGTCATGTATTCGTCCGCGCCGATGTCAAAGCCCTTCACCTTGTCCTCCAGCCCGTCTCTTGCGGTGAGCATGATGATCGGTATGTCCGTAAAGGTTCGGGCACGCTTGGTGACCTCGATGCCATCCACGATGGGAATCATCAGATCCAGAAGCATCACATCATAATCTTTGTTCATAAGATTCATCAGGGCCGTCTGACCATCGGATACAATATCCACATTATACCCTTCATGGGTCAGTTCCAGCTCCATGAACCTTGCAAGTCTTCTCTCATCTTCCACAATGAGTATGTTCCTCATTCTCTCCACCTCACTTTGTTTCAGTCTATTTCAGGAAACAGGATCTCTTCTTACTTTTCCCCGTCTTCAAAAAGGCTCAGGTACTCCTCATATCCTTCTTCCTTCAGCTTCTCTTTGGGAATGAAATGCATGGCTGCGGAATTGATGCAGTAGCGCAGTCCACCCTTGTCTGTGGGTCCATCTGTGAACACATGCCCCAGATGGGAATCCGAGGATTTGGAGCGCACTTCAATCCGATGCATGCCGAACTCGAAATCCGCTTTCTCCTGAATGATCCGTTTCTCTATGGGCCTTGTGAAGCTTGGCCATCCGCAGCCCGCATCGTACTTGTCCAGGCTTGAGAAAAGCGGCTCTCCTGTATAAAGGTCCACATAGATGCCCTCTTCAAAGTTCTGGTCGTATTCATTCCTGTAGGGCATTTCCGTCGCATTCTCTTTGGTCACTTTTTTCTGAAGGTCCGAAAGCTCCTTCATGATCTCACTTTCGTCCCGGGTAATATACTCCCTTCTTTTCACGTTTCTTTACAACTCCCATCAGCTCAAGAATGAGCCTCATATTTTTATCGTTTTTTCCCCAGTCGTGAACCGTCTTTTCCACCTTGGAACGGGAGACCATGGAAATCTTCGTTCCGCTATCCTCTGTCTTCTGCAGATCAATGGTCAGGTATTCTCCGTTGGAGAGTATACTTCTTTTGAAGAAGATTTTGAACATGCCTGTTTCCTCCAGAAGTTCCCTTTCCTCCATGATGGTTTCCGTCTTCTTTCTGAACTCATTTTCAATGAGTCCGAACACTTCTCCGATTTCCTTGTCCACTACAATCTCTTTTTCCCTGCTTACCGCCATAACTTCCTCCGTCATTCTTATAATTAACGTTTCGCAAACCGTTTTCAATATACTACTCTTATTTTACCACACTATAGGTATTTACTGCATTCTCTCACGCTGAGAGAAGATAGCCTGTGCGCCCTGAGAAATTCTCTCACAAACTCCGGTTTTGTCTTGGAATATTCTCTTAGCGCCCACCCAATAGCCTTGTCCACAAAGAATTCACGGGTATCCGCATTGTGCACAATGGCTTCTGTGAGAAGGGCCTCGTCCGTCTGACCCTTGTATTTCAGCTGGAAAAGAATGGAAATTCTTTTCAGCCAGATGTTCTCCTCATAGATGAGGCTCTTAAGGGTCCTTTTCACCCTTTCATCCTGAAGGGCCATAGGGCCCAGCACCGAAGGCGCAATGCCGTCGATGGTGTCCCACCAGGGCTCTGTCAGAGCCAGAGCAAGGATCCTCTTTGTATCCTCATGATGTAGCTCCTTCACATATTTCGTCATAAGATGGATGGCGCAGTACTTGAATTCTCTCTCCTTCTCCCCGTAGAGCTTCTCCGCATCCTCCAGCTGAAAGGCTTCATAGCTTTTCAGAAATTCCTTCATGATTTCCTTTCTTTCCGGGGTCTTGATGCCCAGGAAGGAAAACTGATTGCGCATGTACTTTTCCATGTGGAAGCGGTTCTCTTCACTCTCTTCTTCTCTCAGTCTTTCTTTCAGCTGTTCCATGGTCATGATTCATTCCCTCCTCTAGGCGAGAAACGGCAGGTTTATGATGCCGAACATCTGAAGCCCGATGGTATTGATGGCGAAATTGGCAAACATATGCACCATGTAGCTGTTCCAGATGTTCTCGTTCTTCTCATTGATGAAATTGAAGAACATGCCGCTTAGAAACAGCCCAGCAAGGCCCAGCACCGTCAGAAGCGGGCTGACCCATCCGTCGATGATGGAGAAATGGTAGATGGAAAACGCCAGAGAGCTGATGCCATAGGCAGCCAGTCTTCCCGTCTTCTTCTTCAGCTTGAGAAAGGCGAAGCCCCTGAAGAAGAACTCCTCCAGAAAGGAGTTGATGAAGGAGATATAAAGCGCCACCGCAATGAAGTTATCCCTGGTGATCATCATATTGTCCGCCATGGAAGCCTCAATGGTGCCCAGATGAATCAGATCCTTCAGAAGAACATACA
>RZYZ01000040.1 GCA_009930125.1 Clostridia bacterium
GGTCTACAGACTGATAGAACGTCTGGAGCTAAGCGGCAAGAACGTCTTCGTCTTTTCCACCAGCGGCATTGGCATGACTTTCTATAATAAGAGACTGTATCGGCATCTCTCGAGAAAAGGTGCTCTTCCAGCAGGAAGCTTCGCCTGCAAAGGCTCCTTCACCGCATCGGACTTCTCTAAAAACAGAATCTTTCACCTACTGGGAAAATCCGCAGAGGGCCATCCCGATGATAAGGATCTGTCAGATGCCAGAAAATTCATCCTGAAAATTATAAGTTCAGTATGCAGCATCTGACATCTCACTTATATTAAATCTGATGCCTTCCCTTTTGGAGATGCTTCTCTCTGAACGCATCCATCTCCTTCTGCATCACTTTTCTTCCCGGAAAAGCCTGTCTCCAGGAATCCAGCAGTTCTAGGATTTGATCCTCTCCACCAGGAAGTGCTCTCATCTTGTCCAATGTTAAAATCAGATATGCATAATGGGATCTTCCTCCTCTTTTTCTGGCAAGTTTTCTTAGTTCTTCCGTATATTTTTCCAGAATCTCTCTTGGATATCTCTGTCTGAGATCCTCCTCATAGTGCTCTAGCTCTTCCAGTCCTTCAACATTCATGACAAAATCAATCAGTCTGTCATACAGCCCTTCTTCCTTGTAGATCCGATCCACATATCTGCTTTGAGAAAGACGCTCTAGGATATTCTCCCTTTTCACTGGCCAGTCCTTCTCCTCATAGAAGCTTTTCAGTTCCCTGTAGTCGTCCAGATCCCCGCAGAAATCATGGATGACAAGATCTGTAAGCACCTTCTCATATCCTTCCAGATTTTCCGTCCACAGATAGAGGTCCTTCAGCATGACTTTCATTTCATGATCAGACCTGCCCAGTAGAGATTTCAGCCCAATGCTTTCCTTCAGGATGGCTATGGCTTCTTCGTATTTCTCACTCTCAACGCACTTCTGTATGTACTGTATTCTGATTTCATAGACATACCAGTATGCTTCAATGATTTTCTTCAGCTTCACCTCATCTGCACCCATCTGTCTTGAAATCTCCACGTACTGCATTACCCAGAAGCCCAGCACCGAATTATTGTATCTCTGCTTCCCCTTCCTCTTATGCTCATGGATCCTTTCTTCCACGTAGTGAAGTTTTGAAGATAGAAACTCCGGTTCATCAAACCCATTCAGAAGCAGATGCTCAAGCATCTCCTTCCAATACACATCAGAAACTTCACAGAGCTTTCTCTTGAGCCAGGAAAACATATTCTTCTTTTCAGAAGCTGTAACCTCCGATAAAGATTCCATGCACAAATCTTGACAGTCCATAAGAAGCATACTCATGCTGTCACCCGGATCATCCATTAAAACAGTACCTAGAGTATCTATGAGATACCTGAAAAGCTCCAGTACTTCCTCATAACACCGGCCTTCCATGAGGAGCATTGCTTCCTCATCAAACAGGTCACGTAATCCGTCCATAAATTCCTCCATGACGTAGTAGCGTATCGTTCCCCGGTCAGATCGGTAAGCTTTCATGTGGTTCTCTATCCTTCTTTTTGCTTTTACCATTTCTTTCTTCAAGGATTCAGGCTCAAGGTATGCTCTGAATCGTCTCAGCAGACGTTCATCCTCATGAAGTGCTCGAACAAGAAATTCTCTTACAACCTCTTCTTCCGCCTCAGCCACCAGTCTTTTGGGACTGGTCTTTATCCTGTATCGCTTCATCTTCTCCTGTGCTTTCTGATCTCCTTCAAAGGCATAAAGCACCGCCGCAATATGTTTGCAGATTTGTCTTTCTTCTGCATAAGGGCAGCTGCAGTACACCTTCTTCACGATGTTTTCTCCAAACTCGATTTCCACCTCATACATCTTCGTTCCACGTACAGTGGCATATAAACGATTTTTCTCCACAGTAAGCTTTCCCACATGTTCTTTGTCGTAATAATCCAGTCCTCTTCCCAGAATGTGCTCCGGAAACAGGAACTGCCATCGGTATTCCATCATTCTTTCCTTTCCTCTATCCCGTATTGCTCAAGAAGTTTTCTCGCCTGGGCTACCCCTTTCGGCGTGATCCATACGCTTTTCGATCTGGATGGGTGCTTTCCCTGGCTGATGAAGCCCTGATCCGAAAAGCTGTTCAGCACCGTGAAAGGATATCCCTTCCAGGACAGATTTTCCGTGGTGAATCCTCCCTCCTTCTCACTGAATCGGGTCAGGTAGAGAAGAAGCAAGGTCATCTCCTCCACTGCTTCACGGGCATTCTTCTTATTCATTGATCAAACCCCTCCTCTCATTCTGTTCATCTGATCGCTTTTACTACCAGTATACCTCTGCTCCGGTCGGATATGAAGAAAAAGGACTGCACAGGTTCTCTCTCCCATGCAGTCACAATGCTTCCTTTTTCAGTACTTCATAGGTTCTTTCCTTCCCCTTCTGCCCCCCTTTTACCTTGAAGGCTCATAAATCATATTTCTCACTCATAATGGATGGCAGAAAGCATCGGTGTTCTGGATGCTTTGACCGCAGGAAACAGCGCTGCCAGAAAAGCCGTCACAAGGGATACCAGAATGCTCATCCAGATGGCCTTCACAGGCATCATGAATTCCAGCTGATACCCGGACATGGCCCCCATGGCCTGAAGAAGAATCCAGGTCAGAAGAATGCCCAGGAGCAGTCCCAGAGCCCCTCCGATGATTCCGAGAAGCCCTGCTTCCGACTCGATCATCTTCACGATCTGAAACCGGGTCATACCCATGGTCCGAAGCATGCCGATTTCCCGGGTTCTTTCCATGACGCTCATGGTGAGGGTATTGAGCACCCCAAGAGCCGCCACCATGACGGAAAGTACACCAAGCACGTCAAACATGCCAAAAGCCTGGCTCATGAGCCGCTCCGCCTGCTCCTTCAGCGTCACATTGGATTCAATGAGAAAATCATAATCCTCTCTGAAGGTCTCCTTCATCTGCATCGCCACCTCTGCCACATCATATCCTTCCACGGTCTTTAGAGAAAAACTGTTTCCTTCCCTGACGCCGAAGAAGGTTTCCATGTCCGAGAGGTTTCCCGTGATCACAAGACCCTGGCTGGAAAAGTCAAGCACAACGGCAGCCACCCGAAACTTCCGAACTCCCTCCTGGGTCTTCAGTGAAATCTCATCGCCAGCCTGTAGATCGTATTTGCTGGAAATCACTTCTGAAATGAGAAGAAATCCCCCTTCTTTCATCTGTTCCAGCACGGTCTCTTCCTGTATATCCTTCTCCGTGAAGACGAATTTCGTCACTTTGCTGTAGGCCTGCGGATCGATACCGATGAATGTCATATCCTCCTCTTCCCCATCGTTTAACCAGATGACGGGATGCGTCGCAGCAGGAGACACCGTTTCTACGCCGGAAATGGCTTCCATCTCCTCACGGACATCCAGAGTCACGGGTATGGAGGAATTGATGAAAATGTCACCACCGAGATAGGCGTCCATCCACTCCATGAGATCCGCTTTGAAGGATCCCGTGATGCCCTGGGTGGCCACTATCATGGATACACCGACCATCAGCGCCGCCACCGTGAGCATGGTTCTGTTTCTGGAGCGCTCAATGTTTCGGATGCCGATGTCTCCGATGCCACCGAAAAGCATCTGAAAGGGCCATTTCACAAGAAACTGCCACAGGGAAAGGGTCACAGGAATGAGAAGCGTGGCCCCCAGAAAGAGCATAAAGACCGTCATGCTGCCCAGTCTGAACTGCACATCATAGGGAAAGGGATTCCACACGAGAATACCGATGGAAGCGGCCAGAAGAACCAGGCCTGGAATCCAGAGAAGACTTCTCCTGCGTCCCTTCTTTTTCCCATCGTTTTTTCTCAAGGCTTCCAGCGGCGAGACTTTTCCAGCCTGGATGGCGGGAAGCACTGCCGATAAAAGCGTCACCAAGAGCCCCACAGAAATGCTGAGAAGAATGAGCCCTGGGTCATATCCGCCCTTTTCAATGGGACTGCCCAGAATGTTCTCCATGATGCCCGAGAGTCCATCGGACAGAAGAATACCCAGGAGAACACCGAAAACAGAACCCAGAAGCCCCAGAAGAAGCCCCTCAAAGAGAATCTGCCCCGTCATCTGCCCTCTTGTCATGCCCACACAGCGCAGCACACCGATTTCCTTTTTCCGCTCCGCCACCGTCATGGATAAGGCATTGTAGATGAGAAAAGCCCCCACAAACAGGGCGATGCCTGCCATGAAGTTCAGACTGATCTGATAGCCACCCAGCATCTGACTGGTTTCCTGTCCTTCTCTGCCGGGATAGTTCACCTCCACCCCTTCACCAAGCTCTGCCTGAAGCTTCTCTTTCAGGTTTTCCAGTCCTTCCGTATCACCCACGGGCACTGTTGAAATGACATCGATTCTTGTGATTCGCTCTTCCTGCTGCTGGATCTTCTGCCCATAGGCCAGTGGGATGATGCCGAATTTCCCGAGATTCGTCATGCCGGCGCCTTCCTTTTCAAGAAGTCCCAAAACCAGCATCTCTTCCACCCCATGCTCCATCTGGATTCTGATGCTATCCCCGGTTTCAATGCCCTTCTCCACAGCATACTCATAGACGAGAAGGATCTTCGCCTCATCCTCCGCCTTGAAGAGCTCCCCTTCCTTCAGGATATAGTCTCTCATTTCCCTGTCTTCTGAAGGATGAATGGCGTGCAAAGTGAACCCCTCCTGCCCCAGGCCGGAGAAGCCTATGGATAGGGGTTCTTCCTCCTCTTCATCGCTCCTGATGAGCGCTGTGGTTTCCAGGATGGCTACGGCGGTCTTCACGCCTTCCGTTTCTCTCACAGCAGCAAGCATTTCCTCCTGGAAGGATTCCCCAAGAGACGCACTGGAAATTTCCAGCTGCACTTTCCCTGAGGTTCCTTCAAAAAACTCCGTCAGAGACAGAAATGCCTTCTCATTCACATGATTGATGGAGAAAATGGCGGCAACACCGATGATGATGCCGAAAAGCGTCAGAATGCTTCTTGATTTCCGTTTGAACATGGAACGCAGGGTCACAAGTCTTAAAAGCCTCATACGATCACTCCCAACTTTCTATACGGCTCAGGATGCTTTTCACTTTCTTCTGCATGGTTCTCATGCCTATGAGCGAGATCTCTTCTCTGATTCTTCCATCCTGAAGAAAAACCACTCTGTCCGCATGGGCTGCCGCCTTGGGGTCATGGGTGACCATGATGATGGTCTGATGAAGCGCTCTGGAAAGCTCTCCCAGAAGCTCCATGACCTGATTCCCGGTTCTCGAATCCAGATTTCCCGTGGGCTCGTCGGCCAGAAGCACTTTAGGCTGCGTGATCAGGGCTCTTGCAAGAGACACTCTCTGCTGCTCTCCACCGGAGAGCTCACTGGGACGATGATCGGCTCTGTCAGACAGCCCTACCCTTGTGAGCAGCTCCTGCAGACGCTTTTCATACTCCTTGGGCTTCTTCCCGTCGATGATGAGGGGCAGCAGGATGTTCTCCTTCGCACTGAGGGTCGGCAGAAGATTGTAGAACTGAAAGACAAATCCGATGTTTCTTCTTCGAAGAAGTGTGGCTTCCTGGTCAGACAGGAGCGACACCTTGATGCCTGCCAGGGTGATGTCGCCGCCGCTGGGCTGGTCCAGTCCACCCAGAAGATGAAGCAGGGTGGATTTTCCGCTGCCGGAAGGTCCCATCACTGCAATGAATTCTCCCTCTTCCACCTGGAGACTCACGCCATCTAAGGCATGGACGTTCTGCTTTCCGATCTCGTAGATTTTCTTCAGATTTGTGGCTTCCAGTACACTCATAAGGATCCCTTCTTTCCGGATTCCAGATCCGCTGTTTTCCTTCTGGAGGCATGTTTCATCATGTTCATCACATATTTCGTGTCAAACTCATGCCCTGCCTTTTTATGCCTTAAAAACTGCAGGGTCTCGGGAAACTGCGCCAGAAGATAGAAAAAGGTCATGAAAAACGCAAACAGGGTCTCGTTGCTTGTAAGCCCTCTGGTTGCAATGAACCAGGGGATGGAAAGCGCCGCGCTGGCCATGAAGGTGAGGGCAGGAAAGAACATGCCGATGACCATGCCTGCTGACTGGGTCACAAGAAAGCCCAGGGGACTTGCAGCAAGAATCATCCCAAGGACTGTGGAATTTCCGCCACCACCCTGAAAGCGATGAAATACAGGCCACAGATGACCGATGAGCACGAAGACCCCCAAAAGAAGATGATAGGACGCCTCAGGATAGAAAAGCCTCAGTAAAACCATGGGAAGAAACGCCTTCAGAAGATCCAGCAGCATGGTTGTAAGCCCCCACTTCTTCCCCAGGGTCATCATGATGCTGGTGGCACCAACGGCGTGGGTTACAATGACCGCTTCCCCGTCTGTGGACACGGTCCGGATCCGTGGAGGCTCTTCTCCCGGTCTCTTCCATGCGAAAATAAGCCGCGCAAAGGAAATGGATCCGATGAGGTATCCAGCGCCTGCAGCAAGAAGCAGCATGGTGAATTCTTCCGTCATTTCATCTTCCTCCCTTCACTGTTTTTCCACAAAGATATTTCCGCTGTAACCATCCACGGTGACGCGCATGCCATCGGGTATTCTGCATGCACCCGGCACGGAAACCACAGCGGGAATCCGATATTCTCTGGCTACGATGGAGCTGTGCGAAAGAATGCCTCCGGATTCGGCGATGACCGCTCCTGCTCTGGCAAAGAGCGGTGACCAGCCCACATCGGAATAGGGAATGATGAGCACATCTCCTTCCAGCAGTCTTTCAAAATCCGCAAAGCCATTAAGGACCCGTGCGGGACCGCTGTATACGCCAAGGGAGGTGGGAATTCCCCTGTAATCCTCACAGGCTTCTTCCTGGCAGGGTGGCTGCTCCTTTCCCACGATGATCTCCGGAACATTCATCTTTTCATAACGCAGCAGCTTCTCCTTCCGGTCCCTTACAAGTTCCTTCAGCGGAAGCGTCTTCTTCTCTTCAATGAGCTCCACCAGCTCATTCCAGTAGAGATAGTAGACATCCTCCTGATTGTCCAGTAGGCCTTCTCTGGCCAGCTCTTTTCCCATCTTCACAAAGACATTACGAAACTGTCCGTAGCCGAAGGTGTAGAGGGAGCTGATGGATTCGCGCAGCACCGCATAGCGACTGGTTCTTCTGTAGAATGCGCCATAGAACCCTTTTTTGAGCATCGGCAGCTTCAGCGCACTGAGCTTGACTCTATCATCGCCTTTCACAGGTTCTGCCGCCATTTCAATCATCTTCAGAATCAGCTCCGGCGTTTCCCTCCAGGGAATCTTAGAGCAGTCATTGCCGCTGTCGCTGAAGTGCCCGAATCGTTTCAGAAAATCTGCTATCTCCTTGTCCAGATTCTCCTGATCTTCTTCCGTCAATGCGTCATTGGGCAGCTGATATTTCTTTTTGAGCTCAGTCAGGTGGTAATGGGGGCTGTATTTGTTGGCTGCCTCTTCCACTCCTTCAAGAAGGAGACTCCGGATGTCATGACCTTCCTTCCGGAGAAACCCTGCAAGCATTCTGTGATGCATCATCAGTTCCATGGGCAGAATGATGTTGAAATAGGCTACGGCTTCCGTTTCCTCTGAGATCCTTCTTGCGATCATCAGATCCTCTTCCATGGAGCTGCTGCGATCAAGCTCCTCCCTGATGTCCTCGTAGATCTTCCATTTCTGAGGCTCCATTTTCAGGTACCTTTTCTCTGCCGTCAGAAAGCTTCTCGAAATTTTCACAAATCCAGGCAGCCGCTTCACAGCCTTCATACCGGGTTTCATGTGGGGCTTTCTGGGACCATCCTGTTCCAGTCCCAGCAGAAGTTCCAGCCCCTCATAGGGAATACCCAGGCTTTCAAAGACCTGCCCGAAAAGAGCCATATTGAAGTAGGCCCGTCCATAGTAATAACCTGTGAGATTATCAGGTTCAATGGTGGCATCGCCTGTGAGCTGGGACAGAATCCGTGCCCAGATCTTATTGATCATGGACGTGTTCACGGACCACACCAGGGGCTTGATGATGCCTGGAAGCATCTCTTTGGTGATGCGGTTGGAATAGATCGGAATGTCCAGCTGGGTGATGGGACGCACCTGGAGAAAATAGAGCCTTTCCCCGTCATAAGCCCATTCCAGATCTACGGGTTTCCCGTAGGATTTCGCAAGGTTATGGGCGTGCTCAGCCAGTTCTTTCGCGAAGGATTCCGTGATGATGTGCTCCTCGGGTTTTTCGATCCAGTTGCCCCATTTGGATACCCATCGCTCCGGACTCGTTCTAGCCTGCACCTGCTCATCCCCGTTTCCCTCTCCCGCTTCAATGATGATTTCAGACAGACCGGTGATGGGATTTTTGGAAAAAATAACCCCAGACGTTCTGGCATCGACCATTTCCTGAATGATCACCGCCATGAGAATCGACTGGGTGTCTATATGGTTGTTCTCGCAGTATGCGCGAAGCTTTTCCTCATATAAGGACTGCCAGACCTTCATGATGGAGGTGATGATTTCCTCTTCTCCCCGTACATCCAGATAACTCTGAAAAAGACCAGCACAAGAAAACTCGCTGTGATCTTCGATAGATGCAGACGAGCGAACCGCATAGGCCTTATCCGGCTGGATGTATCCTTTTAGCTCCTCACGGATCTCCATAAGAACCGATTCTCCCAGAAGGAGATAATCGTTCAGGGCATCCCAGCTCAGGACACACCCTTTGGGTACAGCATATTTTTTTCGGAGCAGATAGCGCAGGTTCGTGGTTTTGGATCCTCCTTTGATTCCGATGGAAGAATCCTCCAGTGCATACAGGTACTTCTCTCTCATTGGAATCCCCTCATTTTTATTTTCATTAAATCTTTGCATCGGGTTATCATGCAAAACAATATGATTGGATAATCGCTTTATGTACTATTCGACATAATCCTACCCTATTCTATAGCTGTATTATAAACCATGCTGGTTATTCTCACTACACAGCCGGATAACTTTGACAAAATATTCATAACGTTTCCATATTATCCATGACCTGTGAAAAAATAACAGAGCCTTCGCTTTGTTCAAGCGAAAGCCCTGTTATTTTCATCTTCTAATAGTGCACATCGATGGATCCGCGGGTGGTTTCAAGATGCACAATCTCCTTCTTTCCCTGCCAGAGAAGGACCTCCACCCTTCCATCCAGAGACTCCTTGATTTTCGCCTTCATTTCTCCACCCTTCGGTGAGGCTAAAGCAACGGGATGCGCCTGCCTGGCCCGGATCAGCACTTTGTATCCGCCTTTCGACAGGACTGCCACAAAGGCATCAGTGCGCACCTTGAAGTGGCGCATTCTGCTCCCTTCAATGCTGGAGAACCGGTATTCTTTCCCTTCATGATGAAGCACGAGAAAGAACCCTTTGGCGTGCTTTCCAAGGACTGGCACGGTGGCATAGCTGAAGGCCATGGAACTTTCTTCCCAGTCATTGGCCTGGACCCATACATATTCTCTCGGAAAACCCGTTCCCCAGTCCTTCTCCACGTACCCGGACGCCTTTTCCACTGACCACATTCTTTCTCCGATCCTGAGGTTCCCACTGACCTCATGGTTCATGCTGATGATGGCATGGTTGCATTCATTGGGAAAAGGGGTAAGCCATCCCATGATGCCAGGCTTCAGAAAGGAAGTTCGGATGGGTGTGAATTTGCTGAAGGTGAATGTGCCCTTCACCGGATTTCCATTCAGAAGAAAATCCAGAACCATCTCTTTTTCCGACAGAGTGTTCTTTCCGATCCGAAGAATGAAGGGGTCCTTCTCAAAGGAGAAAGCCTCTATGGGATAGCGGATATAAGACGTCTTCTGATCCAGGCTGCTGGTGAACTGTAGAAAGGCATGCCGGGTCTCTTCATGGGTCGTATAGCCCCATATGACGGAAAACATCAGATCATTTTTCCGGTCATCCACTTTACAGAACCATCCCTCAAAAGCGTCTTTTTTCTCCAAACCTACCCTGATTCCGAACTGATTCATGCTGCACCTCATTTCATCGCACTGATTTTTCTCATTATCTCATGAATCGGAAGATGATGCATCGGTTTATCACGTTATGCACTGCAATTTCTGATGCAGACAAAAAAGGTCAGGGCAGAAATTCTGAAAACGGAAGCGTCTGAGACTAATGAAATATTAAAGCATTCTACACCAGAACTTAAGAAATCTGTGTTATCCTTTGACCTATAAGCATAAACACCAATCTCAAAAACGAACCATAAAAGGAGTATTATATGATGAAACTAAAAAATGGAAATAAAAAAACATGGACCCCACTTCTGGCCATCATGATGGTTATGGCGCTATCCTTCTCCTTCATGGCAGAGAAAAAGGTTTCTGCCTCTGAGCTCACCCAGCCGGTGTTCGCCTACGGGGAAAGCCTGACGGATGCGGAAAAGGCTTCCACTGCAGATCTTCTTGATACAAGTGAGAATGCAGCGGAAATCGAAGTGAGGATCGATGAACTGAACGATATCCTGCACAACGACTATGACTACTATCAGGTCTATTCCTCCGTGTATCTTGAACCTGCTGACACCAGTGAAGGGGTCAACGTGGAAATCATCACTCCACAGACCATCACAAAAATCACCCCAGCGCAGTATCAGAACGCCGCCATCACAGCAGGCGCTGTGAATCTCAACATCAGAATCGCCTCCGTGAAAGCGGTGGATGGTTCCGGTGCACTGGCTGGTGTCTATAAGGCCTTCAGCGATGCCAATGCGGAGCTTCCGGAAGAAAACATCGTTGCCGCCCAGGAAGAACTGGAGGAAACCTCCGACATCAGCGAAGAAAACGAAGGAAAAGAAGGGTTTTCCGATGAGCTTCTGAATGCAGCCATTGCGGAAATCAAAGCCCAGATCCAGAAGGAAAAAGACGAGAACAATGGTGAGATTTCAGAGACCACCATCATCAGCATCGTGAATACCGTCATCAACAACTATAATCTGGGTGATGTGCTCACAGAAGAAAACAAGCAGAGACTCATCGATCTCATGGGCAAGTTCTCCGAGCTGGAGTTTACCGATGAGCAGAAAGAAGCCATCAAGGATTTCGGAAAGAACCTCATTGAAGAAGGCGGAGACCTTCTGGAGGATGTGAAATCCACCTGGGATGGTCTGGATGATGAAGTAAAGACCGGAATCACAGGCTTCTTCAAGGATCTCATGGAAGCCATCGCTGATTTCTTCAGAGGACTTTTTTCCTAGCAATCAGTAAACTGAAACCAACCTAGGAAAAGATAATTAATAATAGCCTATCAACTGACCATTAGAGAGTTCCATCCATCGGATGGGACTCTTTTCTATGCCGCTTTCTCCGTAAAAGCAGGGTAAGTTGTGAGCCTTTAAAATGTAAGTGGCGGATTCATCTGCTGGAAGGCAGAATCCATCCGTTCATATTATTCACATAGACTGCAAAGGAAATTCATCTTCTGGTGTTACAATAAGAAAAAAGAATGGAGATGCTTGTCATGAAAAACAGTGCTCTCTACAAAATCCTTGGTGGCACCGTCGGGTTTCTCGTAGGCATCATCGCCGGTGGCTATCTGGGCCTGGTCCTTGGCGGAACATTTCTCGGCGGATTTGATATCTATGAGTCCATCGGCATGGAAGGCTATGAACTGACCACCTACATCGGTGCCGTCATAGGGGCTGTGGCATTCGCCTTATGGGGTATTCGCATCGCCATGAAGATTTCCACTCAGAAAGAGAAATAACAGCAGAAATCAGATTTACGTTCTGATTCTGCTGTTATTTTTCTTTGCGTCCATGACAGTTCCTATGGGTTTCAATCAATTTCCAGATTCCGGATGCTCTTCTCCAGAGCTTCCAGAAGGTAGACCACATCGAATCCGAAGCTTCTGTAGCCTTCAATGACCGTCTGGAGATAATCGCTGCTGGGCAGATTGTATTCACGGTTGTCCTCGTACTCCTTTCTCATGACATAGGCCATGGCGTGCACCACTTCTCCCTCTTCCGTCTTCACGGGCAGGTCCACCTTGTCATACATGAGCGGATACTCTTCATACTCGTCCAGAGAGACTTCATCTTCAGGAGTGAGTCTCCAGAGGCCCACAGGAACTGTGGACCCTTCCTTTTTTTCAATGGTCAGAAAAGCATTCTTTTCTTCTCCTTTGAAGAGAAGTCTATAACCCGATAGTATCCCTTTCCCGATGACTTCCCCATCCGGGCATCTCTTTTTCATATCTTCCATATTCAGATTGGAACCGTAGGCCAGACTGATGGTTCTTTTTTCACTCATAGGTACGCACTCCCTCCATAATTAAAGAGAACAGAATTATTTTTATCATCATAGCACATCCCGGTTTCCTGATGCAATGTGATTTCAGAGAGAATCTGGTGATCCTCCATTACCCCTCTATTTTTAAGAATCTTGCAGTTGTCAGCAGAAAATCAAGGTGATATTCTGAAGGTGTACATCCTCTCAAAAGGAATTAACCTTATTAACAGCTCTACCGCATCAGATCTTACACCCTAGGAATCAGATGCTGCTATAGTGCATTCATGCTTGAGAAATTGGAGGGCAACCATCATGCTGAAACTGATCGATGAACAGGAACTAAAACTGGAATACAGAAAAGGCTTCGGAGCTTGGACCTATCATCTTCG
>RZYZ01000041.1 GCA_009930125.1 Clostridia bacterium
GCTGAAACCCGTCATCAGTATTCTGAACGATCTTAACATGTCCTACAGAATATTTGATGAGGTGGAACCGGATCCTTCCCTGGAGACGATTCTAAGCGGTCTATCGCACATACTGGTGACGAAGCCTGACCTCCTAATAGCCGTTGGTGGCGGATCTGTCATCGATGCGGCCAAAGCGATCATCTTCTTCTGCCTCAGGGTGAAGGAAGAAGTCATTAAACCTGATAAGATTGTGAAGCCGTTTTTCGTGGCAGTTCCGACTACCAGTGGGACCGGGTCGGAAGTGACCTCCTATTCCGTGATCACGGACAGGAAAAACAACCTGAAAATCCCACTGAAGGACAAGAGAATGCTGCCGGATGTGGCGGTGCTGGATCCGATTTTCACTTCTACACTGCCAAAGAAGGTCATCGCCAATGCGGGGATCGATGTGATGACCCACGCAGTGGAAGCTTATGTATCCCGTGAACATCACGAGATGTCTGACTTCTATGCACTGGAGGCGGCGAGCAAGGTTTCCGTGTATCTTCGAAAGATGTATGATGATATATCAGACGATGAGGCGCGGATGGAGATGCACATGGCATCCTGCTATGCAGGCATCGCCTTCGAAAACAGTGGTCTGGGACTCAATCACGGCATGGCCCATGCTCTGGGAGCGAAATTCAAACTTCCACATGGATTGGCCAATGCCCTGCTGATGCCCCATATCATCCGATACAACAAAAGTGAGCCCATCTACGGCGTTGAAGCGGAAAAGCGGTATGCCAGGATGGCACAGTCCATGAGAACGTCAGAAGGCATGGCAAAAGGGTGGGAAGACAGTCTCATCAATGAGCTGAAAAGCCTTATGAAGCATCTGGAACTGCCAGCGTCCATCAGGGACTGCGGCGTCGAGGAAAAAGCATTCATGGAGGCGCTGCCGGACATGGTGAAGAAGGCCATGAATGATTTCACCACGGGAAGCAATCCAAGAAAAGCGACCCCGGAAGATATTGTGAAAATCTATATCAGTGCCTATTACGGAACAGAGGACATACCTTACTAATGGAAAGAGAAGAATGCAGACAAGCCACGCAGGAGGAATAACATGAGCAAGAGACTGAGCGCAGCCAATGAACGGATCAGGGAACTGGAAAAGGTTCTGAAGGAAACGAATCTGCCGGAGAAAAATGAAAAAGTGAGACTGGGTGTGGATTTGGGAACAGCCTATATCGTTCTGGTTGCTCTTGGAGAAGACGATCGGCCACTGGCGCTGGAACTGGAATATGCGGAGGTTGTGCGAGACGGGCTTGTGGTGGATTTCATGGGTGCCAGGTCCATTGTATCCAGACTGAAGAAGAAACTGGAGGAGAGACTGGATCTGGAGCTTACGGAAGCATCCATTGCCGTACCACCCGGAACCCATCCTGGAGACCAGAAAACCCACAAATATGTGGTGGAAGGTGCCGGGCTTGAAGTGACGGAAATCCTCGATGAACCTACAGCGGCCAACGGCGTGCTGGGCATCACCGATGGAGCCATTGTGGATATCGGTGGTGGAACCACCGGAATCTCCATTCTTCAAAACGGAAAGGTGGTCTATGTGGCCGATGAAGCCACGGGCGGTACTCATCTCAGCCTGGTTCTGGCAGGGCATTTCAGGATTCCCTTCGGAGACGCGGAGAACATGAAGAAAGACCCGAAGAAGCAGAATGAAATCATGGGTCTTGTGAGACCAGTGGTGGAAAAGATGGCAAGCATCGTGAAGAGACATATCGAAGGATATGATGTTCATGATATCTACCTGGTGGGTGGAACCTGCTGCCTCGTCGGCATTGAGAAAGTGTTCGAAGATGCTCTGGGAATTCCAGTGAGTAAGCCCAAAAATCCGTTTCTTGTGACCCCTCTGGGGATTGCAAAAGGGTCGGAAAAACCATAACCTTATAGGCTTATATTGAATTTGAGAGGGACTGATGAAGATCGGTCTCTTTTTCGTGAAAACAATACCTGCCTCCTGAACTCTTCATGTGTAGATTCAATCACTGATGAAAGTCTCTGAAAGACAATTCATTTCGTAAAGTGCTGAATATTCAACAAAAGTGCAGAATATTACATTGTTAAAGGTTTACATGAAATATACAATGGATGTATAAAACATAACAGGAGGCAAATATGAAAAAGAAAATCAGTCTTTTACTTGTTGCTATGCTGGCTGTCACCGCTCTTGCAGGATGCGGAAATCAGGCGGACGGAGAAGAACAGGGAGATGGAAGCGTTGTGGTCTATTCACCACATAATGCGGAAGAAATCAATCCCATCATCAATGAGTTTACTGAAAGAACGGGGATCAGAGTAGATGTTGTGGCTGCTGGTACCGGAGAACTCCTTGCCAGAGTGGAAGCTGAAAGCGAAAATCCACTTGGAGACGTCATGTGGGGAGGCGGAGCAGAATCCCTGGATTCCTTCAAAGAGTATTTCGAAAGCTACACCATCGAAGAAGATGACAAGATTCCGGACATGTTCAAGGATCCGGACAGAAAATGGTATGGATTCAGTGCCCTGCCCATGGTCATCATCTACAACAACAAACTGGTTTCTGAAGAAGAAGCACCAAAGTCATGGGAAGACCTTACCGATCCTAAGTGGAAAGGAAAGATCGCCTTCGCGGATCCAGCAAA
Organism: Clostridia bacterium; assembly: GCA_009930125.1. Lineage (GTDB taxonomy): Bacteria > Bacillota > Clostridia > Clostridiales > Clostridiaceae > Proteiniclasticum. The sequence goes on from RZYZ01000041.1 coordinate 2,661, forward strand.
GTCAGGTTCCTCCTACACCATTCTGGCCACCATGCTGGAAGCGTTCAAGGATGATGGAGACGACGGCTGGAACACCATCAAGGCATTTGTCGACAATCTGGACAACAAGATTCTCGGAAGTTCCTCAGGAACCTATAAGGGTGTCTCCGATGGAGAGTATGCTGTAGGACTGACCCTGGAAAAAGCGGCTTCCAGATACATCATCGCAGGAAGCGACATGACCATCGTCTATCCTGAAGAAGGAACTTCTGCAGCACCAGACGGAATCGCCATGATCAAGGGTGCGAAGAATGAAGAGAACGCGAAGAAATTCATCGAGTTCACCTTCTCCAAGGAAGTACAGGATCTGGCTGCGAAAGACTTCAGCTGGAGATCCACCAGAACCGATGCCAACAATCCAGAAGGCTTAGGACCCATCGATGACATCAACCTTCTTGAGTATGATTTCAAATGGGCAGCGGAAAACAAAGAACCCGTTCTGGACAGATGGAAGAACATCGTCACAGGACAGGAATAAAAGAAGAATAAACAGAATAGGGCAAGAAAACTTGCCCTTTCTTTTAATTTGGAGGTAAATGTGAGTAATTCAGTGACTTTTACAAATATAGAAAAATACTATGGAGATTTCCATGCAGTGAAGAATGCGAACTTCACGGTGAGTGAAGGGGAGTTCTTCACGCTCCTTGGCCCCTCAGGCTGCGGGAAGACGACGCTTCTCAGAATGATTGCAGGATTCAACTCCATTGAAGGAGGCACCATTTCCTTCGGAGAAAAAGTGATCAATTCCATCCCGGCACATAAAAGAAACATCGGTATGGTCTTTCAGAACTATGCGATCTTTCCCCATATGACCGTATTCAACAATGTGGCCTATGGACTGAAAGCAAGAAAGATCGATAAAAAGACAGCGGAAGAGCGTGTGCTGAAGGCGCTGCGACTGGTGAAGATGGAAGAGTATAAAGACAGAGAACCTTCCAAGCTTTCCGGTGGTCAGCAGCAGAGAATCGCCCTTGCCAGAGCCATCGTCATCGAACCTGATGTGCTCCTCATGGATGAGCCCCTGTCCAATCTGGATGCGAAGCTGAGACTGGAGATGCGAACCATCATCAAGAAGCTTCAGAGAGAACTGGGCATCACTACCATCTATGTGACCCACGACCAGGAAGAAGCTCTGGCCATATCAGACCGTATTGCGGTGATGAAGGCTGGCGTGATCCAGCAGATCGATGTGCCGGAAAAAATCTACAAACATCCAGCCAATGAATTCGTTGCGGGATTCATCGGCACCAGCAACTTCCTCCATGGCGTAGCCAGAAAAGAGGGAAGCTTAACCGTCATCTCCACTCCTCAGGGAGATCTTCCACTGGAGCGGGATCTGAGTTATGAAGGGGAAGTGGTCGTTTCTCTGAGACCGGAAGAGGGAGAACTCACAAGAGAAGAGAATGTGATGGGACTTAAGGGGAAAATCACACTGGCCACGTTCCTGGGGGATTTCATGAACTATGAAATTGAACTGGAAGAAGACAAGATGATTGAAATCAATGAATACACGAAGGACGGAAAGACGCTGAGAAACATAGGAGAAGAGGTTGTAGTCAAGGTGAGTCCAAGATTCATAAGGGTCTACAGCAAAGAAGGGATGGTGATCTGACATGGCCACGAAACAGCAGAAGAAAAGGAAGTTTGATTTCAGGAACAGCCTGAACTTCTGGAATTACGTCTCCGTGGGCAGCTTTATCCTGCTCTTCATTTTCCTGATCTATCCCTTCTCCTCCCTGTTCCTGGAGAGCATGAAGACCAGTGAAGGGGCTTTCAGTCTGAAAACCTACTTCAACTTCTTCAGACTGCCATACTACTTCAACACCCTGAAGAACAGCTTCATCGTCTGCACCCTGGCGACGATTTTCTCTGTACTGGTGGGACTGCCCATGGCATACATCACAAGCAGATTCCATGTGCCAGGGAAGAAATTCATCAACCTCATGGTCATTCTGTCCCTGTTGTCTCCACCATTCATCGGAGCCTATGCATGGATCATCCTGCTGGGAAGAAACGGTCTTGTGACCAATATCCTCGCTGCCATAGGCATCACGGCACCCACCATCTACGGACTGGGCGGAATCATTTTCATCTTCACCCTGAAATTCTTTCCGTATGTGTACCTCTACGCTTCAGGCGCTCTGTCGAGCATTGATGCATCGCTGGAAGAAGCAGGAGAGAATCTGGGCATGTCCTCCTTTAAAAGAATCATGACCATCACCTTTCCGCTGATCCTTCCCACCATCACCTCCGCAGCCCTTCTGGTGTTCATGACATCCCTTGCGGATTTCGGTACGCCGATGCTCATCGGAGAAGGATTCAAGACCCTTCCTGTAGTGGTCTACGACGAGTTCATGTCGGAGCTGGGTGGCAACGCGGCCATGGCCAGCACGCTCAGCGTCATCATCGTGATGTTCTCTCTTTCCGTTCTTTTCATACAGAAGAAAGTGGTGGAAAAGAGAAGTTATATGATGAGTTCCCTGAGACCACCGGAAGTGAAGGAACTGCCAAAGGGAAAGAAGTTCCTGGCGACCCTGTTCTGCTACAGCGTAGTGCTACTTGCCATGGTCCAGCAGATCGTTGTCATCACCACCTCCTTTATGAAGACCAGAGGACCGATTTTCCTCAAGGAATTCAGTCTGGAGAACTACAACCTTGTGCTGAACAGATTGTCCCTTAATATCCGAAATACCTTTGTGTTTGCTGTCATCGCCCTTACGGTGATGATCGTCCTGGGTATTCTCATCGCTTACATCATCGTCAGAAGACGATCGAAATTCAACAATATGCTGGATACGCTGATCATGTTCCCCTATGTCATACCAGGTTCTGTCCTGGGTATCACATTGCTGGTGGCATTCAATAAGCAGCCTCTGGTTCTGAGCGGAACAGCGGCCATCATCATCATCGCCTACATCATCAGAAAAATACCCTATACCGTACGTTCCAGTGCATCGATTCTGTATCAGATCGATCCGAGCATTGAAGAAGCTTCCATCAATCTTGGCGTATCCCCCATGAAGACCTTCTTCAAGGTTACTGCCGTCATGATGGCCCCTGGCGTGTTTTCCGGTGCGATTCTCAGCTGGATTACCACCATCAATGAGCTGAGCTCCACGGTCATACTCTATACGGGAAGAACGTCCACCATATCTGTGGCCGTCTATACAGAAGTGGTCCGAGCAAGCTTCGGTACTGCAGCGGCGCTGGCCTCCATCCTGACCCTGACCACCATCATTTCCATCATCGTGTTCAATAGAGTATCCGGTGGCAGGACCATATCACTATAACAGAAGCAGAGACTAGTAAAGGCAGGTGAAACCTATGATCAGATTCGGAACAGGTGGCTGGAGAGCCATCATCGGAGATGAATTCATCAGAACCAACATCGTCATCGTGGCGCAGGCTCTGGCACTGCTCATGAAGAGAGAGAAAGTGGCGGACCATGGCATCGTCATCGGATATGATAAGAGATTTCTATCCGACAAGGCAAGCAGATGGATCGCCGAAGTATTTGCCGGCAACGGCATCGCAGTGAATTTCATCGAGAAAGTCAGTCCCACACCACTCATCATGTATACTGTGAAATCCTTCGCCTGCGATTATGGGATGGCTGTGACAGCCAGCCATAATCCGGCAGACTACAACGGTATCAAGATCTTCACCAAAGGCGGCAAGGATGCGGACCTTTCTGTAACGGAAAAGCTGGAAGACCTGGCCAATGGACTGACTCAGGAAGACATTCGGACCATTCCTTTTGATGAAGGAGTCCGTCGGGGCATAATCAGGCGGGTGAGCCCGTTCAATGATTACGTGGATACCATCATCTCCATGATCAATGTGGAGAAAATCAGAAACAGCGAGCTGAAGGTGCTGGTGGATCCCATGTACGGGGTCAGCAAGGCAGCCCTTCAGACTGTACTCATAACGGTCCGCTGCGAGGTGGATGTGATAAACGATCGCCATGACACAAGCTTCGGTGGCAGAATGCCTTCTCCCACCAAAGAGACTCTGGGTAAGCTCAGTGACATGGTGAGAGAAGGAAACTATGACGTTGGCATCGGTACAGATGGAGATGCCGACCGGCTGGGCATCATCGATGAGGAAGGCACCTACGTCACCAGCAACGACATCATGAGTCTTCTCTACTACTACCTACTGGAATACAAGAACTGGAAGGGACCTGTAGTCAGAAACATCTCCACCACTCATCTGCTGGACAAGATCGCAGAGGATTACGGTCAGATCTCTTACGAAGTACCGGTGGGCTTCAAGCACATCAGCAGCAAAATGATCGAGTCCGGTGCCATCCTGGGTGGAGAAAGCAGCGGTGGACTGACCATCAAAGGACATATCAAGGGAAAAGACGGAATTTTTGCAGCTGCGCTTCTGGTGGAGATGATCAGCGTCACAGGCAAAAGAATCCGGGAAATGCTGACACTGCTCCATGATAAATACGGAACCTTCTATATGCAGGAAGAGAATCTGGCACTGACTGCGGAAAAGGAGGCGGAGCTCAAGAAGAGGCTTTTTGATGCCAGGGAGCTGCCGGTTGAAATGGATCCCGTGGAGCGGGTCTCCTATGAGGATGGCCTGAAGATCTACTATGAAAACGGTGGATGGCTGGTGGCAAGGTTCTCCGGAACAGAAAAGCTCCTGCGTGTGTTTGCAGAAATGCCCACCAGAAAAGAAGCCAGACGAGTGACAGATCACTTCCTGGACCATTTTGATATTTCCGAGTAGGGATGAGGCATCGAGAAATCGGTGCCTTTCCTGCAGGATGTGAACCCAAGTGCATAAGCTATTAAAGGAGGAAAAATTTTGAGTGATAACAAGCAGGAAAGAATCCAGGAGGAAGAAGAGGCAACCCTGATCTTCCTGGCAGCAGGCATGGGCAGAAGATTCGGTGGCAACAAGCAACTGGCTGAGCTGGGCCCTCACGGACAGAGCCTCATGGCCTATAGTGCCTATGATGCGATACAGGCAGGATACAGGAGGCTTCTGTTCATTCTGAGGGAAGACATGGTGGAGGAGTTCATGAATACCCTCGGGAAGAATCTAATGAACCATATAGAAATCAGCATCGTGATTCAGAACAAGAACATGATCCCAGGAGAAATCAATCTACCCATGGAGAGAGAGAAGCCTTTAGGCACAGGACATGCCCTCTACTGCGCTAGAAAGGAGATCAAAGGCCCTTTTGTGATTCTCAATGCGGATGATCTCTATGGAAGGACAGTGCTGAAGGATCTTCTGGAAGCTCTGCGCGAGAAAGAGGACATGGTCATTCCAGGATATCCAGTGAAAAAGACACTGTCTCGACAGGGAAAGGTCTCCAGAGGTATCCTTGAGATCAATGAACAGAATGAGCTGGTATCCATCCGGGAAGAGGAAAGAATCTGGGCTGAAAATCATGAAGTCTATTGTGAGAAGAACCAGGGAGTAAAGAGGATCCCGGAAGACAGTCTGGTCTCCATGAATATCTGGGGTGCACAGCGGCATGTGCTATCCGGACTGGAGAGCGTATTTCATGATTTTCTGAACGAAGAGGGGAGAAATCTCCTGACCGACGAGTTCTACCTTCCGGAGGCCATGGATGCACTAAGAAAGCTTCACGGCATCAGGCTCAGAATCATAGAAGCCAGGGATGAGTGGATGGGGATGACCTACCAGGAGGACCTGAAGGATATCAGAAGGAAACTTCAGGAGAAAATCCGGGAAGGTTTCTATCCGGACTCTCTATTCGGAGAATAAAGGAAGATGAGCCGTTTCATCCATGGTTCCCATGTATTATAATGAAAAGGATGGAAGAAAAATTACAGAAATTAGAGAAGGGGGATTCCATGAAAAAGCTGAGAAGTTCATTTTTCGCCAAACTTTTTGTGACCTATCTACTGGTCGCCATGATTCCCCTTCTTCTGATCAGTGCGCTTCTCTACGGTTTTTCCGAGAGAATATTCCGGAACAATATCGAAGAGGAAGCATCCATCTATCTCATGGAAGTCTCAAGAGATGTGGATGCGCTCTACGGCTACTATGAACAGGCCGTCTCTCTTCTCTCCAAAGACCCTCTGGTCATGAAGATTCTCAGCGAGCAGGAAGTGAGCGAGGAAGAAACGCGGAATCTGTATGAAAAGATGTATTATCTTTTTTCAGGCAGAACCACCACCATGTCGCTTTATATACTCGGCATGGATGGAAAGACTCTTTTTCAGTCGGATGTGGTGCCCAGGCATTATAACACTCGGGATTACATCAACTGGGGTGTGCTTCGAAAAGCATCCATAGAGGGAGAGGAAATCGTCTTTCATCCGGCGGGCTACAGAGAGCGTACGGAGAACGACAAGGTGCTCACTGCAGCCAAAGCCGTGAAGATAGAAGAGACGCTGAAGGGTTTCATCCTGGTTGACGTGCAGCGGGAGGAGATCTCCAAGATCATCCACGGGAAGACCCAGGGAAACATCTGGGAAGTGATGCTTCTAAACGATATCGGTAATGTGCTATACAGCAAAATCCGGCGGGAGAATGAAGCGAAACCCTACATCGATGCAGAGAAACTGGAAACAGCGGAAGCCGCATCAGGTTTTCTGTCGACAGTGGAAGAAGAATCCTTCCACACGTCCTTCAGAAAGAGCAGAGCCTATCCCTATCAGCTGATTTCCTACTCTTCCCTGAACGATGTGAAAAGCAATGCCAGTTATCTTTTAAGGACCCTTGGTTACATCGGTCTTCTCACACTGGTGATCTCTCTATTGGTAGCCTACAAGGTTTCTAAATCCGTGTCAGGAGCGGTGAAGGACCTGGTTTATTACATGAAGAAAGTGGAAAAGGGAGACTTCAGTGAACGATTCCCCGTGGAGCGGACAGATGAAATCGGGGAGCTCATGCAGCGGTACAACAAGATGGCCAAAAGGCTTGATATACTCATCAGCAACATCATCGAGAGCAAAGACCGGCTGAAGAAGTCGGAAATGAAGATGCTGCAGTCTCAGATCAATCCTCATTTTCTCTACAACACCCTGGATACGGTGAAATGGATGGCGAAGATGCAGAGAACCGAAGAAGTCAGCAGTCTCATCACGAACCTGGCCACACTGCTCAGGATCTCCATGGAGGATGCGGAAGAGTTTCAGACTGTCCGTCAGAGCATCCATTGGCTGGAAAGCTATCTGTCCATACAGAAAGCCAGGTATGATGATGATCTGACCTATGACATTCAGGTGGAAGAGGCAATCATGGATCATAAAATCCCGAAACTGATTCTTCAGCCCCTGGTGGAAAATGCCATTCTGCATGGAGTGGAAGGAAAAGGAAACATCACAGTCACCGGTTACAGAGAAGAGGAAAGCATGATCTTCGAAGTGAAGGACGATGGTGTGGGCATAGAAGAGAAGGTGGCCCTGAAGCTTCTTGAGGAAGGACCGGACAAAGGTATCGGCCTGACCAATGTCCATAGAAGAATCGAACTTCTTTATGGAAGAGGGTATGGGGTCAGAATCTTCTCTGAAGTTTCCCGAGGCACGACCATCCGCATCGCAATTCCTGAAAGGGGGCCTGTATTATGATTCGAGTTTTAGTTGTGGAAGATGAAAAGATGATCCGCAAGGGCATCATCATGACCACCGACTGGCAGTCTCTGGGCTGTCAGGTGGTGGGAGAAGCCTCCAATGCTCAGGAAGCCTTGAAACTTGTAGAGGAGAAAAGCCCGGAGATCATCCTGACGGATATACGTATGAAGGGTATGAGCGGGATAGAAATGATTGAAGCCCTGAAAAGTAAGGAGGACATCCACTTCATCATCATCTCCGGTTATTCGGATTTCGAGTATGCAAGAAGTGCACTTCGTCTAGGTGTGACGGATTATCTTCTCAAACCCTTCAGAGATGAGGAGCTTGAAAAAGTACTGAAGAAAGTGGTCCGAGAAATTCATGAATCAGGAACAGACAAAGAAGAACTTGTCCTGGATTTTTTCACGGAATACAGGTTAAGGGATGATGCTCAGCCCAATCGCTATGTGGCGCAGTGTGTGAAATGCATTGAGGAGAACTATATGAAAGAGATGACCTGTGCCAAGACTGCGGAAGAGCTTGGCATCAGCGAAAGCTATCTGGCCAAACTATTCAAACGGGAAACAGGATATACCTATGTGGATTATCTGACTCATTACAGGATGAAAAAGGCCATAGAAATCATGGAAGAAGATCACCCCAAAATCTATGAACTTGCTTATCTGGTCGGGTATAATGACGCCCACTATTTCAGCAACATTTTCAAGAAAGTCACGGGCAAAAGCCCAAGTTCATACATGAAGAAATTCACCATCTAAAGTGAATAGAAGGAGAGATAGATGAGAGAGATTAAAAATATCGTATTTGACATCGGAAATGTACTGATCAGATTTGATCCGACGGAATGGCTGGTCAGAAACTATGGTCAGGATGAACTGGCCATGAAAGTACTGTTCAAGGAAGTATTCGGCAGCGAGGAATGGAAGATGCTGGATCAGGGACTCATAAGTGATGAAGAGGCTGCTGAAAAGATCACAGCCCGTATTCCTGATTACAGGAAAGATGTGGAGAGGATCCTGTATGAATGGGAGAATTTTCTCATCGGAGAACTTCCCGTTTCCGTCTATTTTCTGAGAAAGTTCAAAGAGAAAGGATACAATCTGTATGCTTTGTCCAACTACCCTCAAAGAGGCTTTGAGAATACCGAGAGATATTATCCGTTCTTTGAACTTTTTGATGGAAAAGTGGTTTCCTATGCCCATCAGGAAATGAAACCGGAACACAGAATCTATGAGATTCTACTGGAACAATATGATCTGAACCCTGCTGAATGTGTGTTCATCGACGATACACTGGCCAATATCCATGCAGCAGAGGAACTGGGCATGGAGGGAATCCATTTCCATCACAACAATCAGCTCATGGAGCTGTACATGAGGCTCAGCAAATAGAAACGGATATGAATAGAAGAAAATCAGCAGAATGAATCAGAATACTGATTGAAACGAGCGAAAAGATCCTGAACCGGTTAACCGAATCAGGATCTTTTCGCTTTATCTAAAGCAGTGCTATTTCTTGGATGACACATCGATGAGGATCTCGTTTCGCCTGAAAAGGGGAGGAATGAAAGGCGGGTTGTAGCGGGCAAGTCGGAAGGGGCCGGATGGGCTCAATCCCTTCTTATGGATCCAGTCCATCAGTTCTTTCTCATATTCTCTGATTTTTTTCTCTGTTGATGAACCGGAAAAAGTGACGGAAGCTGATAGTCTGGCTTCGTTTCTTCTGATTCTTACCTTGGCGCTTGAGGGCTTTGGCGGAGCATCCTCTGAGTACTTCGATGGCATGACGAACTCCGTGGTGACTTTCTTTTCCTTCATTTCATTGAATACAGGTGTGGTCATGGAGATCTTCGTCTGGTCCTCATTGTTTCCGCTGATGTAGTCGAAGATCTGACGAAACCCATAAGAGCCTTCTAGTGTATCCTCTTCCACTGCTGCAGTGTAGAAGGCATCATACTGGCGGATCTCAAAAGGTCCTTCTTTTTCAAGAACCTTATAGGGTGCAGTTTCGTATTTTGACATGGAATCACCTCCTGTGTTCATGGGACTCTACTCTTTGGATTCATTATATTCCTATTTTTCTGATCTGGAAATCGGATTTGCGGGAGCGGCTGGGAATATTTCACGATGATATTCTATTTAAGAGTCACTACACCATCGTTCTTATCTGGAAATCTGTACAAGGATGGAATGTAAATTTCTGTGTAGGACAATTCATTAAACGGGTTTAAAGTAGGAATAACAGTTGATTTCATCAGCTGTCTTTAAATTCCTGTGTCCTGGGTTATAATGGATTAAGGAAATAACGACAACAGAAGAAC
>RZYZ01000042.1 GCA_009930125.1 Clostridia bacterium
GTACAGACGTATGGCTCAATAATGCCCAGTACTATATCAAGGAAGGGTTCACAACACTGGGGGAATGCATCAGTACAAGAGATGACATCATGGTCTATCTCATCTATAAAGGGCTTCCTTCCAAAAAGGCCTTCACCATCATGGAAAGTGTAAGAAAAGGAAAAGGGCTGAAGGAAGACGATGAGAAAATCATGCGGGAGAATGACGTGCCGGAATGGTATATCGAATCCTGCAAGAAGATCAAGTACATGTTCCCAAAAGGGCATGCTGTGGCATACTGCATGATGGCCATGCGCATCGCCTATTTCAAGGTCTATCATCCACTGGCTTATTATGCGGCGTATTTTTCCACCCGAGCTTCTGATTTTGACGGAGAACTGATTCTTCAAGGGGAGCTGGCTGTGAGAAAACAGCTGGACGAATACTACGAACTGGGGAACAATGCATCTACAAAGGAAAAAAATATGATCACGATTCTTGAGATTGTCTACGAGATGTACAAGAGAGGATATACCTTTAAACCTGTGGATCTGTATAATTCACATGGAATCAAGTTTCTGATCGAAGAAGATGCCATAAGACCTCCTTTAAGCTGCCTTGTGGGTGTGGGGGCAAATGCAGCCAACAGCATCTATGAGGAATCGAAAAGAGGGGAGTTCATCTCCAAAGAAGACCTCAGACTGCGCTGCAAAGTATCGAAGACGGTTATTGAAACCCTGGACAACTGTGGTGCACTGGAAGGAATGGATGATACCAATCAGCTGTCTCTATTCAATCTGTAGTAGGGGTTGAAATTTCAGTAAATTTATGATACTATTTAAAAGTAGAATAACTTGAACTTTGAGAGTGGGCACAACCCGCTCTTTCGTTTTGTGTGGCGCAACTGAGATCTTGGTTGCGCTTTTCATTACCCGAAACCGGCAAAGGGTGAAAAAATATTGCCTGCAGCGGTTTCAGATTAGGATAAGAGGTGAAATAATGGCTAAACTAAATGACCTGGAAGGACTATTTACAGAAGAAATTGAAGCTTTGGGTTACAGACTTTATCATATGGAATATGTCCATGAAAGCGGAATGAATATTCTTCGCTTTTATATCGACCATGATAATGGAATTTCCCTGGAAGACTGCGAAAAGGTCTCAAGAAGATTGAGTGATATACTCGATGAGAAAGACCCTATTGCGGAGGATTACAATCTGGAGGTCTCTTCTCCTGGAATTTTTAGAATCCTCTTCACCAGAGCACATATGCAGCAGGCACTGGGTGAAAAGGTAATGGTCAAGACAAAAAAACCGGTGGCAGGTGCCAAAAAGTTTGTTGGCGTACTGAAAGAAGTCCGTGACCATGATGTAGTAATAGTAAAAGAGAAAAATGAACTGGAAATCACATTTGAAAATCTGAAATCAATCAATATCGAAGTTGATTTATAACAAGTACGAGGAGGAAAAAATGGCAAAGGCAACTGAAAAAAAGAAAGATGAAGTTATTCTTGCATTAAAGGCCATAGCAGAAGAAAAAGGAATCAGTGAGGAGATGCTGTTCGAGACCCTTGAAGATGCAATGATTGCAGCTTACAAGAAGAACTATGTCAACAGCGGGGCTCAGAATGTCAGAGTGAATATTGACAGGGAAACCGGAGAAATCAAAGTATATTCCTTAAGACAGGTTGTGGAAGAGGTCATGGATCCGCAGGATGAAATCTCCCTGGAAGAAGCGAAGGAGATCAATCCAACCTACGAACTACTGGATTTTGTGGAGAATGAAGTCACACCAGCGAATTTTGCCCGTGTGGCAGCGCAATCCGCAAAGCAGATTGTGACTCAGAGAATCAAGGAAGCGGAGCGAAGCATCCTATATAATCAGTATCATGAAAAGGAATTTGATGTCATCACGGGAACCGTTCAGAGAAAGGACAAGGGGAATGTCTACATCAGTCTTGGAAAGACGGAAACAGTTCTGACTCCTTCAGAGCAGATTCCGGGAGAACGCTATGAGTTCAATGACAAGATTCTCCTCTACATAGTAGAAGTGAAGCAGAATCCCAAGGGGCCTATGATTTCCGTCTCCAGAACACACCCTGGCCTGGTGAAGAGACTCTTTGAAAAGGAAGTTCCAGAAATCTATGAAGGCATTGTTGAAATCAAAGCCATTTCAAGAGAAGCGGGTTCCAGAACAAAGATCGCAGTCCATTCCAACGACCCTGAAGTGGAGCCAATGGGAGCCTGTGTAGGGCCTAGAGGGACCAGAGTTCAGAATATCGTCAATGAACTGAGAAATGAGAAGATCGATATCATCAAATGGTCAAAAGATCCGAAGGAATTCATCGCAAATGCCCTGAGTCCTTCCAAGGTGCTGGATGTTGTCATCATGGAAGAAGGTAACTCCTGCAAGGTTATTGTAGACGATAATCAGCTTTCACTTGCCATAGGTAAAGAAGGTCAGAATGTAAGACTTGCAGCGAAGCTCACAGGATGGAAGATTGACATCAAGAGCAGAAAGCAGTATGAAGCTGAGCTGGAAGCCAAGAAAGAGGCAGAGGAAGCCATGGCTTTGGAGGAAACGGAATCAGCTGCAGAGGTAGAGAGCATGGATGGTCTGGAAGCGGATGCTGCCATAGTCGATGCGGATGACGTTTCCATGGAAGAAGTTCAGGACGAACCTGCAGTGGATACGGATGAAGAAGACCTATAGAAGGTGAACTGCTCAGCCTGAGATTAAAATGAAAGAGAGGTGTTTTATGTGAAGGTGAAAAAAATACCAATGAGAATGTGTACCGGCTGCATGGAGATGAAGCCTAAGAAAGAGCTTATTCGTGTGGTAAAGAATAAGGAAGGGGAAATCTCCCTGGACCTTACAGGCAAAAAGCCCGGTAGAGGTGCATACGTCTGCAGAAATGTGGATTGTCTTGAAAAGTCATTCAAGACGAAAAGGCTTTCCAGAAATCTGGAAACCAGCATCAGTCAGGAGATTTACGATGATCTTCGGAAGGCGGTGGAGGCTTGAATAAAATGCTGTCCTTCCTTGGACTTACCAGGAAATCTGGTAACCTGATTCTGGGATACAACAAAAATGAAGAAGCTGTTAAAACTGGAAAGATCAGCCTTATGATCGTTTCTAAGGAAGCTTCGGAGAACACAAAAGATAAATTCAAAAGTTACAGTGAAAAGTATCATGTACCTTTAATTGAGGATTTCACTCCTGATGAATTAGGATATGCATTGGGTTTAGAAGGAATTGCCGTTGTAGGCGTAACGAAGAAGAGCATGGCTAAGAAGTTACAGGAAATCTACAGCAGCATACAGGAAGAAGAATAAATACGGAGGTGGTCCTATTGTCAAAAATCAGAGTGTATGAACTTGCAAAGGAACTAGAAATAACGAGTAAAGAGCTTATAGCGATTCTAAAGGATGAATTTGGAATTGAAGTGAAAAATCACATGAGTGTGGTGGAAGAAGAAGATGCCGCACTGATCAAGGAGCTTCTGGGTGATGAGAAGAAGGAACCGGAAACGGGGACGGAAGGCAAAACCGAGAAGAGCATTGTGGATGAGTACGAGGAGATTCTGGAAGAAGAAGTCGTCAATCTTGCGAAAAAGAAGAAGAAATCCAAGAGAGAACTGGCTCAGGAAAAGATCGATGCAGAAAAAGCCAATGAAGTGACAGGAATCGAAATCGGTGAATTCATCACCGTCAAGGAATTTGCTGAAAAACTGAACAAGCCAGTGGCCGAAGTCATTAAGGCGCTGATCTTCACAGGCATCATGGCGGGAATCAATCAGGAAATCGACTACGAGACAGCTGAAAAAGCGGCGAAGAGCCTGGAAGTGGACGTGGTCAAGGCAAAGGATGATTCATCAGGGATTTCTGATGATGATCAGGAAGATGCTCTGGATGTGAACATGGAGAAAAGACCTCCAATTGTCACTGTAATGGGACACGTTGACCATGGTAAGACATCCCTGCTTGATGCGATCAGAAAAGCGAAGGTCACGGAGAGTGAAGCTGGTGGTATCACACAGCACATCGGTGCATATACAGTCACACTGAATGGTGAAAAAATCACATTCCTGGACACCCCAGGTCATGAAGCCTTCACTGCCATGAGAGCTAGAGGAGCACAGGCTACTGATATCGTCATTCTTGTAGTTGCTGCGGATGACGGAATCATGCCACAGACCATTGAAGCCATTAATCACTGCAAGGCTGCACAGGTTCCTATTATCGTAGCCATCAATAAGATTGATGTGGAAGGTGCCAATGTGGACCGCGTCAAGCAGGAGCTGACAGAGTATGGCCTTGTGGCTGAAGAATGGGGTGGAGACACCATCTGTGTACCAGTATCTGCCAAGCAGAAAATCGGCATTGACGATCTTCTTGAAATGGTTCTTCTGACTGCTGAAGTGGAAGAGCTGAAAGCGGATCCGAACAGAAAGGCAGCAGGAACTGTTGTTGAATCTGAACTGGACAAGGGAAGAGGCCCAGTGGCTACACTGCTTGTTCAGAAAGGAACTCTGAATGTCGGAGACTCCATTCTTGTAGGGACTACCTACGGTAGAATCCGAGCCATGTTCGACGACAAGGGCAAGAAAATCAACAGTGCAGGTCCTTCCATACCAGTGGAAATACTCGGACTTTCCGAAGTACCACAGGCGGGAGACAAGTTCAATGAAGTAAAAGATGAAAAAACTGCAAGAGGAATGGCTGAAGCGCGTAAGATCAAAGAGAAGAGTCTGCAGCAGAGCACCATGAGAGTATCCCTTGAGGATCTCTACAGCCAGGTGAAGGAAGGAAAGATACAGGAACTTCCAATCATCATCAAGGCAGATGTGCAGGGTTCCATAGAAGCTCTGAAGAACAGTCTGGAAAAGCTTTCAACAGATGAAATCAAAGTCAGAGTCATTCATGGTGGTGTAGGTGCAATCACAGAAACAGATATCTCCCTGGCTGCAGCATCCAATGCGGTAGTCATCGGATTTAACGTGAGACCAGACAACAATGCTCAGATTCTGGCGGAAAAAGACAATGTGTATGTCAAGACCTACAGAATCATCTATCATGCTGTAGATGACATCAAGGCTGCCATGATCGGTATGCTTTCACCTGATATCAAGGAAGTTATTCAGGGTAGAGTTGAAATCAGACAGACTTACAAAGTATCTGCTGTGGGTACCATCGCAGGATGCTATGTACTGAGCGGAAAGATCACCAGAAATTCACAGATCAGACTTCTTCGTGATGGAGTCATCATTCATGAAGGACTCTTAGCATCACTGAAGAGATTCAAAGATGATGTCAAGGAAGTGAAAGAAGGATTTGAGTGCGGTCTTTCTCTAGAAAAGTATAACGAAATAAAAGAAGGTGACATACTGGAAGCTTTCGTCATGGAGTCCGTGACAAGAAAGGAACTGTAGTCATCGCAAAGAAATAGAAATGAGGTGGAAAATATGGCAAAATACAGAGCCGGTCGAATCAATGAAGAGATGAAGAAAGAAATTTCGGCAATCATCATGAATGGTTTGAAAGACCCAAGAATCACTGCCATGATAACCATAACAGATGTGGAAGTTACCTCGGACTTGAGATATGCCAAAGTATATGCAAGCATCTTCGGAACCGAAGAACAGAAGGAAGAATCCCTGGAAGGGCTGAAGAATTCTGCTGGGTATATCAGAAGAGAAGTAGGCAAGAAGATTCAGATGAGATATGTACCGGAACTGATTATTGTGGTGGATGACACCATTGATCGTGGAATGCACATCGATGAACTGATTCGACAAGCCAACGAAAAGAAGGACCAGTAGTCATGAATCTGAATGAAATCGCTGAGAAGATCTTGCAGACAGACAGAATTGCAGTAGTTACCCACGCATCACCTGATGGTGATGCGGTGGGCAGCACACTGGGGATTACACTTGCGCTGAGAGAGCTTGGAAAAGATGTTGTAGTGCTATCCAAAGAACCGGCACCACTCAACCTGTCCTTCCTTCCCTTATACGAGGAATATGGTCTTGAGGCCACATTGGGTGAGGATAGAGAGCTTCTGCTGGCTTTGGACTGCGGCAATAAAGAAAGGCTTTCCATGGAGAGAGATGGATTTGAAGAGATATTCAAAATCAACGTCGATCATCATGTATCCAATGAAATGTACGGTAAACTGAATTATGTGGATTCTGACTCCGCATCCACAGCAGAGATCATATTTGAACTGATGGAAGCGCTCGGGGTCAGACCTGAACAGTCCATGGCACAATGCTTGTACACAGGCATTGTTTCGGATACGGGTTCCTTCCGGTTTCCGTCCACCACAGCGAAAACACTTCGCATCACAGCGGAGCTCCTTGAAACAGGACTTGATTTTTCGGCCATACAACGTGTTTTATTCAGCACATCGGAATTCAAGAGAGTCAAGCTTCTCGGCAGAGCGCTGATGACGCTGGAAAGTCATATGGATGGTTTTGTGTCCGTCATGAATCTGGAGGCCAATGACTTCAACACGCTTTCGATTTCTGACAGGGACTCGGGAGATATTGTGAATTATGGACTGGAGCCGCCGGAAGCGGATGTATCTGTTCTGCTGAAAGAGGCGGAAGGCTTTTTCAGGGTCAGTGTCAGAACCAAACTTCAGATTGATGCCTCTTCTCTATGCGGGAAGTTTGATGGCGGAGGTCATGTGAGAGCAGCCGGCTGCAACATCAAAGCAGAATCGCTGGAAGAAGCGAAGCGTCTGATTCTGGAGGAAATAGAAAGGATGAGATCTGTTTGAACGGAGTAATCAACCTTTACAAGGAAAAGGGCATGACTTCTTTTGCTGCAGTCGCAGCTGTGAGAAGACTGTCAAAAATAAGGAAAGTAGGCCATACAGGCACACTGGACCCGGAAGCGGAAGGGGTTCTTCCAATCTGCTTAGGAAAGGCTACAAAACTTGTGGAATACATCATGGCCGGCAACAAGGTATATCGGGCTGGGTTCAAACTGGGTAAAGTATCGGATACACTGGACGCATTCGGTGAAGTAAAGGATACTGGAAAGGTGATACCAGAAGAGCATCTGGTACGCGAAAAACTTACGGAATTTCTGGGAGAGTCCATGCAGCTTCCGCCTATGTTTTCTGCTTTGAAGATCAACGGAAAAAGACTGTATGATCTGGCGCGGGAAGGAATTGAGGTGGAGCGTGAAAAGAGAAAGATCCATGTACTGGACATTCAGCTCACTTCTTTTCAGAAGGATGAGGGCGAAATTCTTCTTTCCTGCTCTAAAGGCACGTACGTCAGAAGCATCATTGATGATCTTGGACAGAAACTAGGCTGTGGGGCCATCATGACAAGCCTCGTGCGTGAAGGAACTGGAACGTTTTCCATGGAAAATGCGATCACATTGGACATTCTGGAAAAGCACGGAGTTGAAAATCATCTGATTCAGATGGATGAAGTTCTCAGTGCCTATACTGACATCACCATTCCGGCCGGTTTTCTGAAACTGGTCATCAATGGGGTGAAGGTGAAAGACGGCAGACTGACCAGTTCAATTGACGAGGGGCTTTACAGAGGGTACTCTGAAGAAGGAGACTTGTTGGGGATAGTGGAGAGGAAAGAAGATTTCCTTTATCTGAAAGTAAATCTTATGTGAGGTTTGAAATGATAATAATTGATGAAAATGTCAAGGAAGATTTTAAAGAAGGCACATACATCGCTTTAGGGAGTTTTGATGGCCTGCATAAGGGTCATATGACACTCATAAACAAAGTGGTGGATGAAGCCATGGCTGATGGCCTGAAAAGCGCTGTCTATACTTTCAAGAATCATCCTCTGACTGTGGCGAAACCGGAGCTTGCACCGAAACTTCTTATGGACAACAAACAGAAGATCCATCTGCTGAAGGCGAAAGGTGTAGATGCTACAATATTTGTGTCGTTCACTATGGAATACATGCAGACTGAGGCGGAAGATTTCATACTTAGCCTGATCAACGACTTCAACGCAAAGGGATTCGTTGTCGGATTCAACTACAAGTATGGTTATCAGAACAAAGGGAATGTGGATACCTTACGTGAAATGGCGGATAAATACGGGTTCAAACTCTTTGTCATGGATGCCGCTCTGAGTAATGATGATGTCATCAGCAGCACCAGAATCAGAAATCTGATTCTGAAAGGGGAGATGAGGGAAGCGAACAGGCTCCTTTTCGAACCTTTCATGCTACGAGGAACCATCATCGGTGGGAAAAAGCTGGGCAGAAAGCTTGGTTTTCCAACGGCCAATATGAGTTATGATACAAAGTATGTGATCCCCAAGACAGGTGTATATTACACAAACATCATGATTGACGGGACACTTCATAAAAGCATCACCTCAGTCGGGTACAACCCGACTGTAGATGGGAAAAATCTGAGTATTGAAACCTACATTCTGGATTTTGACCGTGAAATCTACGGACAGGAAGTGAAGCTGTACTTTGTGGAGTATATGAGAGATGAAGAAAAATATGAGACACTGGACGAACTTGTGGAGCAGCTGAAAAAAGACGAAAGGTATGCTTCAGAGCAGGAACTTTCTATGCTTTTGTAATTGCAGTAAGGACTTCAGTGTGGTATAATACGTAACGAACCATGAACTATGTTATTAGGTTTGCTGTCTTTTAACATGGTCATAGGGGATAATTGATCAGGAGGTAAAGCAAATGGATAAGGCAAGAAAGCTGGAAATCATCCAGGAACACGCAAGACACGAAGGTGACACAGGTTCACCAGAAGTGCAGATCGCACTGCTCACAGAGAGGATCAACTCTTTGACAGGGCATCTTAAGATCCACAAGAAGGATCACCATTCAAGAAGAGGTCTTCTTATGATGGTTGGTCAGAGAAGGGGTCTTCTTAACTATCTGATGGCTGAGGATATTGAAAGATATAGAGATATCATAGCGAAGCTTGGAATCAGAAGATAATTAAAAAATGTGCTCTGAGCCTGCTTTTCTGAAGCAGGCTTTTAGTATATACTGGATATAAAGCTTTTCATAAAGGCTTTTATTCAAGTCATGTATTACAAAGCCCCATAAGTCGTTTCAATATAGAGATTCTTATCTGATGTTTTTTAAAAATCAAAGAATGCAATGCGTTGATTTTTTGGTTTTTAAAAAATTTATCAGATCCAAGGACTCCTTTAGTTTTTGAAGGCTTGTGGAGGCAGAACGAAAAGGAGATGAATCAATGCAAATTAAACATGAAATCCAGGTTGCTGGAAGAAATTTCGGAATCGAATTCGGAGAAAGAGGAATGTTGTCTGATGCTGCAATTTTCATGAATTATGGAGATACAGTCGTCATGGTCAATGCGAACTCCTCTGAAAAACCAAGAGATGGGATTGACTTCTTCCCGCTGGCTGTGGATTATGAAGAAAAAATGTATGCTGTAGGTAAGATTCCTGGAGGATTCATAAAGAGAGAAGGAAGACCTTCAGAGAAGGCCATTCTTTCCGGAAGAGCCATTGACAGACCACTGAGACCTCTGTTCCCAAAGGGTTACAGAAACGATGTACAGGTTGTCTGTACCGTTCTTTCTGTAGAGAATGACAATCTTCCAGAAATTCTCGCAATCAATGCGGCCGCGACAGCACTGCTTCTTTCATCCATTCCTTACACAACGCCTCTGGCAGCTGTAATGATCGGATACATCGATGGAGAATTCATTGTGAATCCTACATCCAAGCAGAGAGAAGAGAGTGTGCTTTCACTTACCGTCTGTTCAACAGATGAAAGAATCATGATGATTGAAGCAGGCGCTCAGGAAGTGGATGAAGATATCATGATCAAGGGAATCCAGTTCGGATTTGAAGCCTGTCAGCCGATCATTGCCATGCAGAAAGAACTCACAGAGAAATATGGTAAAGAGAAGAAGGTTCCTGTACTGTACACGCTTGATGAGGAAGTCGAGAAAGACGTCAGAGCATTTGCAGGAGAGATGGTTGCTGAAGCGATGCATATCGTGGACAAAGCGGAAAGAAGCGTTAAGCTTGATGAAGTGAAGGCCAAGGTGGCAGAAGAATTCGGTGAGAAGTATCCTGAAGGAAAGAGCGATATCGCGGAAACCCTATATCTGCTCCAGAAAGAAACCGTCAGAGATATGGCGATTCTGGAACACAAGAGAGTGGACGGAAGAAGATTCGATGAAATCAGAAAGCTTTCCTCAGAAGTAGCAGTTCTGCCTAGAACCCACGGTTCAGGTGTATTTTCCAGAGGATCCACTCAGGTTATGGCGGTTACGACTCTGGGCGCAATCGGAGACATTCAGATTCTGGACGGCGTAAGTGAAGAAGAAAGCAAACGCTATATCCACCACTATAATTTCCCATCCTACTCTGTCGGGGAAACCAGACCGATGAGAGGACCAGGAAGAAGAGAAATCGGACACGGCGCTCTGGCTGAAAAAGCCATTGAGCCACTGATTCCAAGTGAAGAAGACTTCCCATACACCATCAGAGTTGTATCTGAAGTACTATCCTCCAACGGATCCACTTCACAGGCGTCTGTCTGTGCATCCACCCTCGCACTGCTTGATGCAGGTGTTCCACTGAAGAGACCAGCAGCTGGTATCGCCATGGGACTTTTCACTACAGATGATCTTGTAAAAGAAGAAGTAGTGACCGATATTCAAGGTGTAGAGGACTTCTTCGGAGACATGGACTTCAAGGTGGCTGGAACAACAGAAGGAATCACTGCGATCCAGGTGGATACCAAGATTGCAGGACTTTCACCAGCTGTCATTGAAAAATCCATAAGAGATGCAAAGACTGCAAGACTTGAAATCCTGAAAGTTATGGAGGGATCCATCAAGGAAGCAAGACCAGAAGTTTCCCAGTATGCACCGAAGATATTCACACTGAACATCAATCCTGATAAGATCAGAGACGTCATTGGATCCGGTGGTAAGGTGATCAACAAGATCATCGCAGAAACCGGCGTGAAGATTGATATCGATGATACCGGTAAGGTTTTCGTTGGTGGTTCAGACATCGAAATGGTGAAGAAGGCGATCTCCATCATCGAAGGAATCGTCAAGGAAGTTGTACCGGGTGAGATTTACCTTGGTAAGGTCATCAAGATCATGCCATTTGGTGCATTTGTTGAAATTCTTCCTAACAAGGAAGGACTTGTTCATATTTCCAAACTTGACAAGAAGAGAGTCGAAAAAGTGGAAGACATCGTTGATGTAGGAGATGAAATCCTCGTCAAAGTATCTGAAATCGACAATCAGGGAAGAATCAATCTTTCCAGAAGAGATGCTCTTATTGACATGGAAAAGAAGGAACAGGCTGAAAAAGAACAGCAGTAATCAGAGAACGGGACAGCAGATGCTGTCCCGTTTTAGATTGCAAGAAAATACTGTTCAAGGAGAAACGATTTTGAATGCTACTTCTTCTTTGTCATCTTCAACATGAATCGTGATGTTCTCTTTCTCGTTGAAGCTCAGTTCTAGAGTTTCTGATGCGAGGACTTTTTTCTCCTCATCAAACACCGAGAATACCGCGCTGGTATCTAAAGAGTCGAAATCGAAATATAGACTTTCGCCGTACTCTATAGGGGAACCATCAGCGTTCATAGTTCCGCCGCTGCTCAGGTTCTGCTGGAAACTGATTTCGGAAATATGCTTCTCAGACATATTGACAAAGGTTACAGTATAGCTTGGCTCAGCTGAAATCGAAGAAGGGGCGCTGCCTTTACATCCAGTGCCTAAGATCAGAACAGCTGAAAGCATGAAGAGAATAAAGACGATATTCTTGACTGATTTTTCATAGTGCATAAACAAACCTCCTTTACTGTATTATAACATTTATTTATTGTTATTCAATAAATAATAAATGTTTATCAAAGGTTTTGGCTGATGTACTATGAAATTATGGGAAGAAGATCAGTATGGAAGATCCATTTGTGGCGTTATGACGGGTTTTCCATCCTTGTCCAGAAGGACAGTGAGACCGCCCGAATAACCGGCAGCATGATAGATGTAGTTTACTCCAGTCTCCCGGTCCACCCAGATTTCCATAACAGTGACTCTTCCTTGGGTGTATGTTTTGATGAATCGATCAGGTTCTTTCATGTTAGCCGTTGCCAAAACATTATAGAACTCTATAGTTTTGTTTAATTCCCCATTCATCGTGTCCGATTTCGCCTAGGCTACTTTCGTTTGATATAACACTCCAAGGGCGTAAATTCCCATACAACGCATGGTACATATTAACAGCTATCTTTCAGGTGATTATGCCGCTAATCCATATCTCGAAAGATTTAAGCTGGCGTTATAATCCCTATCTATAACACAACCACATTCCTCACAGATATAAGTCCTTTCTGATAGTGACAGTCTTGTTTTTACATGCCCACACTCACTACAGGTCTTGGATGATGGATACCAGGTGTCAACCTCTACAAATTCTATCCCATTAAACTCACACTTATACTTCAGCTGCCTTCTGAACTCGTATAAGCCTTGCTTCCCAATAGCCTTTGCTAAGTGTCTATTACTCATCATACCTCTAATATTAAGAGTCTCCATAACAACTCGAGATGGTTTGGTTTTCAC
>RZYZ01000282.1 GCA_009930125.1 Clostridia bacterium
TATCAAGCCATCAGCATGCCAAACTCCGATGCCCAGTTTCTTGAGACGAGGAAGTTTCAGATTGAAGAAATCTGTAGAATCTTTCAAGTCCCACCCCATATGGTGGCGGACCTTAGTAAGAGTTCATTCAGTAATATTGAAAACCAATCCATTAGCTTTGTGGTCCATACCATCAGGCCATGGCTGGTTCGAATAGAACAGGCCATGAACAAGAAGCTCTTTCTCGATAAAGAGAAGGGTCATTGTTTTGTGTCTTTCAATGCATCAGCTCTCATGCGAGGGGATTATAAATCCAGGATGGATGGTTATGCCATCGGTATTCAAAACGGCTTTTTCTCCGTCAATGACGTGAGAAGAATGGAGAATATGGATCCCATCTCTGAAGAAGATGGCGGAGACTTGTATCTTGTGAATGGCAATATGCTGCCGCTTAAGATGGCAGGGGCTTATGCAAAGAATGCGCTAGAAGAGTCAGGTGGTGATGGTCCTGATGAATAGTGTATAACTTGGGTCATTTCTGTGGATAACTATAAAAATTAACGAGTGGCGTAAGCAGCATTTCTCGATATGAGGAGTGCATTTTTTATGCCTTAAAGGAGGTAGATTAGATGGATAAATTTTGGCGCTGGGTGGTGAATGAAGCCGAGGAGCCTACTGTAAGAACTCTACATCTTGAAGGATACATTGCAGAGTCTTCCTGGTTTGATGATGACATCACCCCTAAACAGTTTAAGACAGAGCTTTATGGCAGCGGATCAAGAGTAGATGACATTGTTGTAAAGATACACTCACCAGGTGGCGATACCTTTGCAGCAGCGCAGATTTACAACATGCTCAAAGAGTATC
This sequence comes from Clostridia bacterium, assembly GCA_009930125.1. GTDB lineage: Bacteria > Bacillota > Clostridia > Clostridiales > Clostridiaceae > Proteiniclasticum. The sequence continues at coordinate 847 of RZYZ01000282.1, forward strand.
CTGGAAAAATCAGTGTACACATAGATGGACTGGCAGCCAGTGCTGCTTCTGTCATTGCCATGGCGGGAGACGAAGTGTGTGTATCACCTTTATCAGTGATCATGATCCATAACCCAGCCATGCTGATTGCGGGTGAAGTAGCGGATCTACAAGTGGGGATTAACCTCCTCAGTGAAGTAAAAGAAAGTATCATAAATGCTTATCAGACAAAGACGGGGCTTTCTAGAGCGAAGATTTCACACATGATGGACTCTGAAACCTGGATGAGTGCCCATAAAGCCATCGAGCTGAAGTTTGCCGATAAGGTTCTCTATGAATCAGAACCGGCAGATGAAGGTTCCGGTGGCTTTATCTTTGACCAGATGACAGTGACTAATGCTCTAAGAAACAAACTTCCTGGTATTCAAGCAAGGATGAAATATCTGAAAGCCAGTGAGGAAGTGGAGCTAAAAGAGCCTGATTCACAGATTCCACAAGTAAAGCTGGAACCCGAAACTGTAGTCAATCAGATCCCTATTGCCCAGCTGGAAAAACGGCTGGAGCTTATTAAAAATTGGAGGTAATACACATGAGTAAAATTCAAGAACTGAGAGAGAAAAGAGCGAAGGTATGGGAGCAGGCTAAGACATTTTTAGATGACCATCGTCAGGACAATGGTCTGATCAAATCTGAGGATAATGCTATCTATGAAAAAATGGAAGATGAGGTCATGAATCTTGGAAAGGAAATCGAGCGTCTTGAGCGTCAGGAAGCAATGGACAGGGAGCTTTCCGCTATGATAAGCAAACCACTTGCATCAAGGCCAGAAAGAATGAATGAGGAAAAAACAGGCAGAGCATCTGATGCCTATAAGAGTGCCTTTTGGGGAGCCATGAGAAACAAGATGAATCCTTCTGTCCAAAATGCACTGCAGATTGGCACTGATTCTGAAGGTGGATTCCTAGTGCCTGATGAATACGAGAACCAGCTTATCCAAGCGCTTCAGGAAGCAAATGTCCTGAGAAATCTCTGTAATGTCATTAACACCAGTCACGGAGATCGAAAGATTCCTGTGGTAGCAAGCCACGGTTCAGCAGCATGGATGGACGAAGTTGGAGCGTTTAATGAAAGTGATGATGCCTTTACCCAAGTGACACTTTCTGCATACAAGCTTGGAACTATGCTCAAGGTTTCAGATGAGCTTCTAAACGACAGCTATTTCGATCTTGAAGCCTATATTGCTGTAGAGTTTGCAAGACGAATCGGTGCTGCAGAGGAAGAAGGATTCTTAACCGGTAATGGAAGCAGTAAACCAACAGGACTACTTCATACCACTGGAGGTGCCAGCCTTGGGGTAACCGCTGCAAGTGCAACAGCAATCACCATGGATGAAGTACTGGATCTTTATCATAGCTTAAAGTCTTCATACAGAAAGAATGGAACATTCCTTGTAAATGATGCGACGATTAAGGCCATCAGAAAGCTAAAGGATGGTCAGGGTCAGTACTTGTGGCAACCATCTGTACAGGCTGGAACACCAGATACGATTCTGAACCGACCTGTGATTTCATCACAGTTCATGCCTGTGGCAGCAGCAGGGGAGAAGACCATTCTCTTTGGAGATTTTAAGTACTACTGGATTGCGGACCGTCAAGGCAGAACCTTTAAGCGACTTAACGAGCTCTATGCAGCCAATGGTCAGGTAGGTTTCCTTGCATCTCAGAGACTGGATGCAAAACTGATCCTGCCTGAAGCCATCAAGGTGCTTCAGCAGAAGGCTTAAGAAATTTCACAGGGAAGGTAGTCTAAGTACTGCCTTCCTTAATCTTTTATAGGAGG
>RZYZ01000283.1 GCA_009930125.1 Clostridia bacterium
CGCAAGAATCAGGAAATGGTTCATTGACAGAGCTGACGCTCTGGTAGGAGGCTTGTTAAGCATATATACTGCACACTTTCAGAGTTCCGGGATTGGACCATCCGATCTGCCCGGATCCATACTCGACAGGATACATTTCTTTGTGGAGAACAGTTCGGGCTGGCTGAAGAGGCTTGTCCGGATACTAGTGAATAATAACAGATGGGTACATACCCGGTTGGCGTAGGTGTCCGGAAAGATATTGCATAGAATCATGTCATAACCTGAAAAAATGGAGGTATGACATGAAAGACAAAGAGAAAGCTCAAGACATTGCAACCCAAAGGGCCATGCTTATTGCGCCCCTTCTTTCCCACGACCTGGATCGGGGAGAAGCCCGAATGATCAGAGAAAGGATCTGTCGTGAGACAGGACTTTCCGAAAGAACGATCCGACGATACATTTCGGATTACAGGACCAAAGGATTCACCGGGCTGATTCCAAGAACCAGATCCAGTGAATCAGTGAGAGCCATCCCACCCCATGTCCTTGAGGAAGCCATAAGACTCCGCAAGGAGGTACCCAGCAGAAGCGTCGCCGAGATCATCAGGATCCTCGAGTGGGACGGTCTGGTTTCCAAAGGGGTCATCAAGAGAAGCACACTCCAGGAGAACCTGCAGGAAAAGGGGTTCAGCGGAAAACATATGGCCATCTACAGTTCCGGCGGCCTAGCCACCAGACGGTTCCAGAAGCGGAACCGTAACAAGCTCTGGCACTCCGATATCAAATACGGATGCTATCTGCCCATAGGACCCGGCAAGAAGCTGCAGCAGGTCTATCTAGTGGCCTTCCTCGACGATGCCACCAGGATGATTCTCCATGCGGAGTTCTATCCGAATCTGACTCAGAGCATTGTGGAGGACTGTTTCCGCAAATCCATCCTGAAGTACGGTGTTCCCGATGCCGTGTATTTCGACAACGGGAAGCAGTACAAGACCAAGTGGATGGGAAGAACCTGCGCAAAGCTCGGCGTACGCCTGCTTTACGCAAAACCGTATTCACCCGAAGGAACCGGAAAGATTGAGCGGTTCAACCAGAACATCGACCGCTTTCTTGATGAATACAAAGTGGACAATGGCATCAGAACTCTAGAGCAGATGAATGAGCGCTTCTGGATCTGGCTGGAAGAATGCTACCAGAACAAGCCCCATTCCGCATTGAACGGAAAGACTCCTGTAGAAGCCTACAATCTCGATCCCAAGCCTCTGAAATTTCTTCCTGTGGAAACCGTCTCCAACGCATTTCTCCATGCCGAGAAACGAAGAGTGGACAAGAGCGGATGCATCAGTTTCAGCAGTGTGAAGTATGAGGTGGGTCTTGCCTATGTGGGCCGGGAGGTGGACATCATCTATGATCCGAGTAATACTGAGATCCTCACTGTTGAATATCAGGAAGATCTTCCTCTTACCGCAAAGAAGCTCAACATCGGTGAAAAAGTCGGAGAAAAGCCTGTTCTTCCGGAATACCTGACTGCCATAAAGCCTACAACTTCAAGACTGCTGGATGCTGCAGAAAGAGAGAATGAGAAGAGAAAAGAGAAGAACTCTGCCACAGCCATATCCTTCCGACACATGAGAAAGGAGGGTGGCGGCAATGTATGAAGAGTTCTACGGGTTCGCAAGAACCCCCTTTTCACGGGATATCCCGCCGAAGGACCTCTATCAGTCCAGCACACTCTCGGAGACGCTGGGCAGGCTCTTCTATGTTGCCGAGCGGCAACTGTTCTGTGTCCTCACAGGGGAATGCGGTACGGGGAAGACCACCGCTGTCAGGCGGTTCAAAGAGGAACTTGATAGCAGCAAGTATACACTGATGTATATTGCAGACTCGAAACTCACTCCCAGAAACTTCTACAAGGGAATCCTGGATCAGCTGGGTGCAGAGTCGAAGTTCTACCGTGGTGATGCCAAGAGGCAGCTGCACAAGGAAGTCGAACTTATGAAGGGACTCCACAAGAAGCAACCTGTAGTCGTTGTCGATGAAGCGCATCTGCTGGACCGGGAAATGCTGGAGGAAGTCCGCTTCCTGCTGAACTTCAAGATGGATGCCGTGAGTCCCCTCGCTCTGATTCTGGTGGGTCAGACAGAACTCTGGGACAAGCTGCAGATGCAGTCCTACACGGCCATACGACAGAGAATCGATATCCAGTGCAAGATTCATCCCATGGATCATTCCCAAGTACGGGAGTACTTGAGCAGCCACCTGAGCTATGCCGGGACAGACCGCGACATCTTCACGGACGAAGCAATCGAAATGATCTACAGATTCTCCGGCGGATCTGCGAGGCTGGTCAATAAAGTCTGTACCAGCTCTCTGATCTATGGATCCCAGAATGGGAAGAGAATTATTGATGACCACATGATCAAGCTGGTCATCAATGGAGAGTTGACTTAATGAAAATGGCAAGCCCAAAAAGCTTGCCATTTTCTCCAGCAGTTTGCGGACACTGGACACCGTCAGTTTTCAGACATTTAAAGGTTCTTTCCGAAGTTAGTTGAAAATACATTCATTATATGATATAATATAAGTATTATTATTAAATGGTATGAGGTGTGATATTTTGGAAGAATTAATCAAAGTGCTTGATCCGAACATGACTTTGATATCTAC
>RZYZ01000043.1 GCA_009930125.1 Clostridia bacterium
GAGCTGCTCGGTAAGACGGGCAAAACGGTGAACATACTGCCGCCCTTTCATTGTGATTATGGATCTAATATAGAAGTGGGAGAGAACTTCTTTGCCAACTACAATTTTATCGTGCTGGATGTGGCGAAAGTCAGCATCGGAAACAATGTGCAGGCGGCGCCCAATGTGGCCATCTACACTGCCGGATATCCCCTTCATCCTGAAATGAGAAATACAGGCTATGAGTATGGCATCTCCGTCACCATCGGCGATAATGTGTGGATCGGTGGGAACACAGTGATTCTACCTGGCGTCACCATCGGTGACAATGCAGTCATCGGGGCGGGAAGCGTAGTTGGAAAGGATGTGCCTGCAAACATGATTGCCGTGGGCAATCCGCTGAGAATCATCCGGGAGATCACGGAAGAAGACAGACCCTACTACTATAAAGAGCGTGCCTATGATGAGGAGTCCTGGAACGAGATTCAGGAAATGCTGAAGAAATAACAGGCTCAGAGATAATGGAACTGAAGAGAGCAAAAGGATTGATTGCTTTGTTATGTAGCATCGGTTCTCATTAAGCGAAAGAAATGACAGGATATTCTTGTATGTCAATAATAGAAAAGTTCAAAATGTTTCTAGATTTAAGGATATGGACATCTTACTGAGTAAGGTTTCTGTATTTTTTTGCGCCTGATTTAGTAATACAAGATAAATTCTAAGAACAAATTAACTTTCTGAATATTACAGTAAATGAGAACTGCTGCATTGGAATCTGTCAATGTGCGAAGTGATGTAAACGATATAATTTCCGTTCTATGAAATTTTAGCTATAATGATATATTATTATCAAAATTGTAAACGTTATCTGATTATAGTATCAAACACTCAAAATATTGACAGCATATTAATAAAATGATAATATTCATACAATTATTTAAACGAACAATGATTTCTTTAGATAATTCGTTTATCAGAAAAGAATATCCAAAAGACAGCTAATTTGAATGGATATTCCTTTCTTCAGAATTGTTTAATACAGATGATTTAAGTGTAAATAGTGATTTATGTTCGTCAATACGCGTGAAAGGGATGGTTCAATGGGGAAATATGTGCTGAAAAGATTATTGCAGATGGTTCTGTTGCTGCTAGGTATCACATTCATCGTGTTCACAAGTCTCTACCTTGCACCGGGAGATCCGGCAGAGCTGGTTGCTGGAGTGAATGCAACCGCTGATGATGTGGAGAGAATCAGGGTATATCTGGGGCTGGACAAACCGTTTCTGGTTCAATACTGGAATTATCTTTCTCTTCTTCTTCAGGGAGACCTTGGGACGTCCATTACCACAAGGCAGCCGATTATTGATGAGATCGCTGTAAGGCTTCCTTACACATTGAATCTGGCGGTTGCAGCCATTCTTCTGGCCACATTCATCGGGATTCCTATAGGAATCTATGCAGCGGTAAGAAAAGACAGCTGGGCAGACCAGCTGCTGACCACCACATCTCTTGCGGGAATATCCATTCCCAATTTCTGGCTGGGAAGTATGCTGATTCTGTTATTTTCAGTCAAGCTGGGATGGTTTTCCACTGGAGGGATGACGGATTTCTTCTGGACACCAGAAGGCTTCAAACAGGCAGTTCTTCCCGCATCCGCTTTAGGGATGGCAGTAGCGGCACAATTCATGAGAATCGGAAGAAACTCCATGATCAGTGTTCTTCAATCCGATTACATTAGAACCGCTAAAGCCAAGGGGCTTAAGAGCAACCGGATTGTCATCATACATGGGCTTAGAAATGCGATGATTCCGATTCTGACCGTTTTTGGAACCAGTTTCGGTGGGCTGCTCGGAGGGGCCATTGTTACTGAAAAAGTGTTTGTCATCAATGGGGTTGGCACCTATCTTCTCAATTCCATTAATGCAAGAAACTATCCTGCTGTGCAGAGCACAGTGCTTGTCATTGCTGCATTGTTTGTGGTAGTCAATCTCATTGTGGATCTGCTCTATGTAGTGGTGGATCCGAGAATCAGTTATGAGTAGGGGGGTGAACCGATGGAAAACAGACGAGGAATAAAAGCGGCTTTAAAAAAGCTCATCAAGAATCCCACAGCCACATTGGCATTGATTCTAATCATTATAGTGGTCCTTATGGTTATTCTGGCACCGGTGCTTACATCCTACGGACCAGAAGACCAGGCTGTGAAGGAGAGACTGCTTCCAGGTTTCTGGGATCCGGAGAACTCCATGGGGAGGTTTCTTGGTACAGACCATCTAGGCAGAGATACATTCGCAAGACTTCTTTATGGTGGAAGAATCACTCTGATTGTCGCATTGGCGGCAACGACTCTTGGGCTTACAGCAGGTGTTCTGCTGGGCGTATTAGCGGGGTACTTTCCCAGACTGGACAATCCCATCATGAGGCTGATGGATGTGCTTTTCACTTTTCCGGGAATTCTTCTAGCGATGCTCATTGTGGCAATGCTTGGTGTATCAACCCTTAATGCGACCATCGCCATTTCAATCTGGTCCATACCATCCTTTGCAAGAATGGTGAGATCAAAGGTTCTGTCTGTGAAGCAGGAGGAATTCATTGTTGCAACCAGAACGCTGGGGGCCAATGATTTCAGAATCATTCTATACCATATCTTGCCTAATATTCTGGGAACCATCATTGTCATTGCTACCATGAGACTTGCCTCATCCATTATGTCCATTGCCACACTGAGCTTTCTGGGATTAGGCACTCCACCTCCGGCACCGGAATGGGGTGGTATGATCGCCACGGCAAAGGAATACATGTGGGATCGACCCAGTCTCATCATCATACCCGGAATTGTAGTCATGATTCTGGTCATCAGTTTCAACGTACTTGGAGATAAATTAACGGATCTATTTGATCCTTCATTAAAAGAAAACGCTTAGGAGGAATTTATTATGAAAAAATCAAAAATCGCCATGGCCCTTGCTCTTAGTGCTGTATTATTCGCAGGCTGTGCCAGTGGAGCCAAAAGTGAAGCCCCGGAAGCATCGGTGGATAATCCGGGATCTGAAGCGCCAGCCGCATCTACCGACGAGCCTTTCAATATCATCCTGAACGCACAGCCTACAGGATTCAATCCTTTGACCACAAATGATTCCATGTCTTCTGATATCAACATACAGATTTATGATACCCTTTATAACAGAACACAGGACGGTACAAGCTATGAACCGAATCTAGCGCTGGATTTTCCGGAAAGCAGTGAGGATGGACTTTCCGCAACGATCAAGCTGCGTGATGATGTCTCCTTCTCAAACGGTGAAAAATTCAATGCGGAAACAGTGAAATTCACCATTGAAAGAATCAAGGACAAAGAATACGGATCTGCTAGAGCATCCATCGCTGCATCCATTGAATCCGTGGAAGTCCTGGGAGAATATGAAGTTAAACTGAATTTGAGCTATCCAGACGGTGTTCTTGTAGCAAAATTCGCACATATGAACAGTGCGATGATTTCTCCCAATTCTGATGGGGTGGCACTCATGACTGAACCTGTAGGAACAGGTCCATATGTCATGACCGAAGCTGTTGCGGGCAGCGAGTATGTGCTGGAATACAATGAAAACTACTGGGGCGAAGAGCCGGACATCAAGAAAGTCGTGTTTACAGTTGTAGCAGAAGCATCCACCGCAATTTCCAGACTGGAAACAGCAGAAGCGGACTTCATGCCTGTGGTACCGCTGACCAACGTGAACAGAGTGAAAAACATACCTGGTGTCAATTTTGTCACATCTCCGAGCTCACAGATCACATATCTTGGACTAAGAACAGACACAGCCAAGAACCCTGAGCTGATGAGTAATGAGAAGGTAAGACAGGCCATGCTCATGGCAATCGATAGAGCATCCTATGTTGAAACATTAGAAGGCAATGTGCTTGGCACCAATTCCATACTTCCATCCACTGTATTCGGTTATAAGGAAGAAGCGGAAAATTACGGATATGCCTTTGATCTGGAAGCTGCAAAAGCAGCTGTAGCAGAAGCAGGTGTAGCGGATGAACCTGTAGTCATACTGACTTCTACTGTCCAGGCAACCCAGACTGTAGCTGAATACATTCAGGCATCCTTGAAGGAGGCCGGATTCAACAACGTGGAACTGCTGCCTCAGGAATTTGCAACCTATCTTGATACAGCCAAGCAGCCCAACGCATTTGATCTTGCAGTGCTCACATGGGCAAATGTCACGGGTGACGGAACAGAGTTCTTTGATCCAAACCTTCATTCTGTGAACTCCTCACAGCGTGTTCAGTACAAGAATGAGGCTTTTGACCAGTATGTGGACGAAAGCAGAGAGACCATGGATATGGATGTACGTCTGGAAAAACTCGATGCAGCCAACGAACTTGCACTGAAAGATGCTGTAGTGGTTCCGCTGTACAATCCATTCAACACCTTTGCCTTCTCAGAGAAGTACGAGAATGTGACGATTCTGCCTGGAACCTACTTCAAAGTACAGCATTTCAAACTGGTAAAATAATGAAGAATTCAAAAGAAAAGGTGGGGTAATATGGGTAAAGTACTAGATGTCAAGGGATTGACCACCACGTTCACCATCGGAAAAAAAGATTATGAAGTGATTCATAATCTTTCTTTCCATATTGATAAAAATGAGACCTTATGTATAGTCGGAGAATCCGGATGCGGTAAAAGTGTGACAACCCTTTGCCTCATGGATCTTCTTCCTGAAAACGGTCAGGTGACGGGTGGTGAAATGGTTCTGGACGGGAAGAACCTTGGTTTGATGACGGCAAAAGAGAGAAGACTCTCACGGGGCAGCAAGATGGGGATGATCTTTCAGGAACCGATGACAGCCTTGAATCCACTCCTGACCGTGGGATTTCAGATTATAGAAAACATAAGACAGCATGACAGGAAAATCAGCAAGAGTGAAGCGAAAAGGCTTGCGGTGGAAGCACTGCGGAAGGTGGATATTCCAGAGCCCGAAAGCCGCATGAAGCAGTATCCGTTTCAGCTGTCCGGGGGGCTTCGTCAGCGTGTGATGATCGCCATGACCCTTGCAGCAAAGCCGATCCTTCTGATTGCGGATGAACCGACCACTGCACTGGATGTCACCATCCAGAAACAGGTTCTGAAACTGATGAATACGCTGAAAAGCGAAATGGATGCGGGGATACTTTTCATTACGCATGACTTAGGTGTGGTGGGAGAGATTGCGGATCGAGTCGTTGTATTGTACTCAGGAGACAAAGTGGAAGAAGCGAAGACGGAGGAGATCTTCAGACGTCCTCTTCATCCCTACACTCAGGGGCTGTTCAAGGCGTACCCGCAAATCGATGCAGAAGACTTTGAGCTGAAGCCCATAGAAGGATCGATACCGCTTCTGACTGAACCCGTTTCAGGCTGCAGGTTTCATCCTCGCTGCCCTTATGCTACAGAAAAGTGTGCTCGTCTGCAGCCCAAACAGGTGGAACCATACGAAGGACACTTTGTAGCCTGTTTCAAAGTGGAAGAGGAGTTTGGCTTATGAGAGAAAAAACACCATTAATCGAGGTTAGAAAAGTTAAGAAGTATTTCAAGGTGAACAGACGGCAGCAGCTGAAAGCGCTGGATGACATCAGTTTTGTTCTGAATAAAGGAGACCGTTTTGCGGTGGTGGGAGAATCCGGATGTGGTAAGTCAACTCTTGGGAAGGTGCTGTTAAGACTTCATGACGCATCATCAGGAGCCATGATCTATCATGGGAAGACGCTTTCTGACCTGAATCCTTCCTACGTCATGAAAGAAGTGAAAAAACTGCCTGAATATCAGAAGAAAGCATCCCTTTATTATCAGGAGTCTCTGAAACATGAGGAGAAACTTCATGCGTTTCGGAATCAGCTGGAGGAAATTGATGCAGAAGGAAGCGAAAAGGAGTCGAAGAAGCATTCTCAGCTGGAGAAGAAAATTCTGAAGCTCGAATTCGACGTCAAAGAAGCCAGAAAGAATTCATCGAGACAGCTTAGAGAAGGTGCGAAAATCTGCGGGTCACTGATTCTGGTGAAGGAAATCGACGAAATCAGCAGTCTCTATGAGAAAGCGGCTAGGAATCTGGAAAAAGTCTTTCTGCTGAAGAAGGAGCTTAAAAAGGAGCGGGAAGAGAGTCTGGGTTTGCCCGAAGGAGAAGCGCTTAGCGCATCCAAGGAGAAAATGAAGGAACTGATGGGTAGAATAGCAGAGGCAAAAGCGGAAGGAAACGGATTTCTTGCGGAAGCGGAAAGTTATAAAGGGAAGACCATTCTCCCCATCCATGAACGTGCTCAGTTTGAGCATTATCTGGACCGGCTGGAACGACATAAGATTGACAGCATCGATCTGACAAAGCTGACGACAAAGGAAATGAGAATGCAGAGAAAGGACATGCAGATGATTTTCCAGGACCCTGCCGCATCTCTGGATCCCCGGATGACCATCGGAAAGATCATTGAAGAAGGTCTTCTGATTCATACGGATTACAATGCGGCCCAGAGAAAGAAGGTGGCTCTGGATCTCATAGAAAAAGTGGGGCTGAAAGCCGCTCATTATGACAGTTATCCCAACACCATATCGGGTGGTCAGAAGCAGAGAGTGGGCATTGCAAAAGCTCTTGCACTGAATCCTGATTTTCTGATTCTTGATGAGTCCGTTTCTGCTCTGGACGTTTCGGTCCAGGCTCAGATTCTGAAACTGCTCACTGACCTTCATGAGGAACTGGATCTGACGTATCTCTTCATCACCCATGATTTAGGTGTAGTGAAGCATTTCTGCGATCGGCTCATGGTGATGTATCTGGGTTATAATTTCGAGTACGGCAGTGCAGCGAAAATCTTCGAAAAGCCGATGCATCCCTATACGCAATCTCTGCTTGCTTCTGTTCCGAGGCTCAGAACCAGGGAGGATGAAAGGGAAGAAGATGTGATCAGAGGAGAAATCCCCAGTCCCATCAATGCACCACCCGGGTGTCCCTTCAATACGCGTTGTCCTCATGCCATGGAAGTATGCAGAAAGGTGAAACCGAAACTTATTCTGCTGGAGGAAGATCATTCCGTAGCCTGTCATCTGTTCAGCGGGCAGGAGAATGCATTCAGCAGCTAGACGATAATAAACAAGCAGGCAGATTATTTACCTGTACAAGGAGGAAACACATGAATTTTGATCCGAACCATCAGCCTTATCCATCCCAGCGCCTGACGCTTGGAGCAGCCAACGGTGTGGTAGCCACAGGCAATCCTCTGGCCGCCCAGGCTGGGCTTGATATTCTGAAGAGAGGAGGAAATGCTGTGGATGCAGCCATCGCCACAGCAGCCTGCTTGACTGTGGTGGAGCCTACTGCCAATGGCATAGGGGGAGACAACTTTGCCCTGGTCTGGATGAAGGAAAAGCTTTATGGCATGAATTCCAATGGCCCGTCCCCTCAGGGGATTTCTCTTGATGAGATCCGTGCGCATCATGAGACCATGCCGGTCCACGGATGGATTCCAGTGACGGTGCCTGGAGCGCCGAAAGGCTGGGCTTCTCTGTCAGAGAGATTTGGAAACCTGACTCTCCTGGAGTGTCTGGAACCTGCGATTCTCTATGCAGAAAAAGGGTTTCCCGTGGCGGCTAATACGGCAAAAATGTGGAAACGTGCCTATGAAAGAAATCTGAAGCTCTATGGAGACAAAGAGGAGTTCAAGGAATGGTTTCGCACCTTCACCTTCAATGGATTGCCACCAGAACCTTTCCAGATGGTAAAGCTTCCCTACCATGCAGCCACACTGCAACGGATCGGCGAAAGCGGGGCCGATGCATTCTATAAGGGGAAACTGGCCACGGCCATGGAAGAGGATGCCATCGCCCACGGAGGATATCTCAGGAAGAAAGACCTGGAGCATTTCACATCAGAATGGGTGGAGCCCCTGTCGGTGAATTACCGCGGCTATGACGTGGTGGAGCTTCCTCCCAGCGGACAGGGCATGGTGGCGCTCATGGCACTGAACATCTTCAGAAACCATGACGTGTCTGAAAATGATGTCTCCTACTATCATCATATGTTTGAAAGCATGAAGATGGCTTTTGCCGATGGCATGCATTACATCACGGACAGAGATCATATGAAAATGGATCCGAAGCAGATGCTGTCGGAGGCGTATGGAAAGAGGAGACATAAACAGATCACAGAAGAAGCGGTGCTCCATAGTCATGATGATCCTTCATCCAGTGGAACAGTGTATCTTAATACAGCGGATAAGGATGGAAACATGGTTTCCATGATCCAGTCCAATTACATGGGATTCGGCAGTGGTGTAGTGGTCAAAGGCACAGGGATTTCCCTCCAGAATCGTGGAGCGGATTTCAAACTGGATCCGAAGCATGTGAATGTACTTGCACCTGGTAAGAAGACCTATCACACCATCATTCCCGGCATGCTGATGAAAGAAGGAAAATGCAAGGCGGTCTTTGGCGTTATGGGAGGATACATGCAGCCCCAGGGCCATTTCCAGGTGGTATCGAATCTTCTGGATTTCAATCTGAACCCTCAGATGGCACTGGATGCACCCAGATGGCAGTGGATGAAGGAGAAAACCTTCAAGGTGGAATCCTTGTTTGATGCGGATATTGTTTCAAAGCTCAGAGAAAGGGGCCATGATGTGGAAGTGGAACCCGACAGCACACATTTCGGCAGAGGACAGATCATCGTGAAACTGGAAAACGGAACCTATGCGGCTGGCACGGAATCCAGAACAGACAGCAATCTTGCCGTCTATTAAGGGGGATGCGATGAAAGAAGAAATCAGATTACGAGAAATATTCATCACTTTTCTGAAAATCAATGCTTTCACTTTTGGAGGAGGCTATACCATTGTGCCGGTTATTCGTGATGAGTTCATGAAGAAGAGAAAACTCATCGATGAAGAGGAAATGCTGGGACTGGTTGCCCTGGCCCAATCAGGGCCAGGGGCCATGGCCATCAGTACCTCTCTTCTCACCGGATACAGACTGAGAGGATTCAAGGGGGCCCTGACAGCGCTATTCGCATCAGTTCTGCCATGCCTTGTCATCATCTCCATCCTGTTCTATTTCTATGATGCCTTCTCCAGAAACTTCTGGGTGAAGTCTGCACTCATCGGTATGGGCGGGGTCATCAGTGCTGTCCTTCTTCTGACGGTCTATGATATGGGAAAGGCGGCTATGAAGAAGCACAGGTATTTCAGTCTGACACTTATGGTCGGTGCCTTTGCCGCCAGTTATTTTGGCAATGTGCATACCATCATCATCATTATTACCCTCGCGGTGATCGGTTTTATAACCTTCACCATTTTTGATGAAAGGCAGGTGAGGTAGATGGTACTTCTGGAATTATACTGGGTGTTTCTCCAGATCGGAGCCTTCGCTTTTGGCGGAGGGTACGCTGTACTTCCGCTTATCCAGAAATTTGTGGTGGAAGACAGGGGGTGGATGAACCTGAAGGAAATGACAGATCTTGTTTCCATCTCCCAGATGACACCCGGACCCATCGCCATCAATTCTGCGACATTTGTCGGTACGAAGGTGGCTGGACTACCGGGTGCTGTTGTGGCAACTCTTGGGAATGTGACTCCTCAGTTCATCCTCATGACCATACTTGCCTATTTTATCTTCAGAGACAAGAAAATAGGGTTTCTGGACAAGATGCTGAAAGGTCTGAAGCCTGGCATCGTTGGTCTCATCGCCATCGCAGCCCTATCCATGATGAGCAGTGCGCTCTTTGATGGAGATGTGGCCTTGGCCAATATCAGTGTACTGGCTGTTCTGACGTTTATTTTAGGATTTGCTCTGAAGCTGACCAGACGATTCGATCTGATTGTCATCATCATCATCGGCGCAGTGGCAGGCATTCTCGGGAATCTTATGATAACCGGGTTAGGCTGAATGAAAGGAGGAGTACATGAAGAATATCGCTACATTTTCCATCATCGGTTTTGACCCGGTCACAAAGGAGCTGGGCATTGCCGTGCAATCAAAGTTTTTAGGCGTCGGTGCAGTGGTCCGTGGGCAAAAGCAGGTGTAGGTGCCATTGCCACCCAGGCCATGGCCAATCTGCATTATGGTGAATTAGGCCTTGAACTTCTTGAAAGGGGCTATACGGCAGAAGAAACGCTTCAGGCACTTATCGCGCTGGACCCGGACCATGAAGAGAGGCAGGTGGGCATCGTGGATGCCAGCGGAAACGGGGTCTCCTACACAGGAAAGAACTGTTTCAGTTATGCAGGGGGGTTATCCGGTGAGCATTTTGCCTGCCAGGGGAATATTCTGGTTGGGGAGGAGACAGTGACTGCACTGAAAGAGGTGTTTCTGAGTTCTTCCGGGACTCTTGCGGAACGGCTGGTCAGTGCACTGGATGCAGCGCAGAATGCCGGGGGAGATAAAAGAGGAAGACAGTCCGCTGCACTTCTTGTGGTCAAGGAGAAAGGCAGCTACGGAGGATACAATGACAGAGCCATCGATCTGAGGGTGGATGATCACCCTCAGCCCATCAAAGAACTTCAGCGTCTTCTTCAGCTTCATGAGATGTACTTTCAGAAGACGAAAGAGGAAGAGAAGCTTCCAGCAGACCATGAATATGTGGAAAGGCTTCAGAAAGCTCTGCATAAACTTGGCTACTATAAAGGGTCTATGCACGGCAGGTTTGACGAGGAAACAAAGGAAAGCTATGAGCAGTTCTGCGGGGTGGAGAACTTCGAAGAGAGAATGATTCCTGGAAACTGGCTGGACAAGAATGTACTGGAGTTTCTGGAGAAGAAGGCTGCTGTGGAATAAACCATAATTGTATAAGGAATAATAATAATAATAATAAATCACTCTTCTGTGAAAACAGTGTCTTACTATACGCTGGTTCACATGGAGAGTGATTTCTCAGTTTGGAAAGAAGGCTGGAAAGTTCAATTATGGGCAGGGGTTCATGAGAACAATGGAGAGAACTGTTGACAATATCAATCCTCGATATTACAATATCCTTATATGATATCGATAATAGATATTGAAGCGAGGTGTTGAGATTGGCGAAGAAAGCGCTGGATGGTCTGACAGAAAGCATGTTCTATGTGCTCATGGCGTTCCAGAAAAAGGAGATGTGCGGCACGGACGTCGTGGAGTTCATCGAAAAGAAGACGAAAAGAAGGGTGGTCATGGGTCCCGGAACCCTCTATACCATTCTGGCAAGATTTGAAGAAGAAGAAATCATCGAAGAAACAGCAGTGGAAGGAAGAAAACGGACCTATCAGGTTACGCTGAAAGGGAAAAGACTCTTTCAGGAGGAACTGTATAGGCTGAAGAAATGCGTCATGGACGGGGAAAGTGAGGTAACACCATGAAGATGAAAAGGAAAATGATTCCCGTGGATGTCTATGACATACCGGCCATGCAGAGCTATCTCGGCGATATGGCAGCAGAAGGACTTTTCCTGAGAAAGATCGGCACCTACGGACACTTTGAAGAAGGGGAGCCCAGAAGAGTCCTTTACCGGATGGAACCCCTCATGAGAGAAGAAAAGAAGCCCAGGGAGGACCAGCTGCAGGCCTACAAGGAGTATGGTTGGGACTATGTATGCACCATCAGGAACGGATTCCATATCTATAGTACAGAAGAAAGAGAAGTCAGGGAGCTGCATACGGACCCTGTGACCCAGAGCTATGCCTTTTCCCATCTTGAAAAGAAGCTGAAGCTATCCAGTCGAGTCTATCTCCTATCCCTTCCGATTATGGTAGTCCTGATTCTACTGCCAGTGTTTCAGATGGATCAGCCGCTTCTTTTTGCTGTGCGCTACGGGAACAGTTCTTATCAGGTCATGTTGCTGATTCTCTATGCATTTCTGTTTCATCAGATTCATGCAAGCAGAAAGAAGCTGAAACTGCTTCTGGACGGTCTGGAGAAGGGAGAAGAATTACCCAGGAAGCGTACATACCAGAAAAACTATGGTCCCTATGTCATCAACGGGATTCTGGGATTGTTCGGTGTGATCATGATCATCAGCTCTGTTCTCATGATGACCAGAGGATGGGAGAAGAATCTGGCAGAGATCACGGATCCCATCCCCATGATTCAGCTTACGGATATCGAGCAGGCGGAAGGATTCGTCAAAGACCAGGACGGATACAGAAATGAGGAAATCCGCTATGACTGGACGGAGCTTGCTCCGGTGATCTACGAACTCCATCAGAGTGGTGAGGTGAAGGGGGAAATGTGGGCAGATGGATCGGGCACCTATTCTCCTTACCTGAGCAGCGAGTATTATGAAGTGCGGTTTGCCTTCCTCGGGAATCGTCTGGTCAAAGAGCTCATGGAAGATGCACTGGAGTTTCACCGATACAGACCCATCCAGCATCAGGAGCTCTTCATCGACGGTTTTGATGATGCCATTCTGGTGAAGAGTGAAGATACACAGATGTTCTTCGGGCGAATCGGAAGAAGTGTGCTCTATGTCCGGTATCAC
>RZYZ01000284.1 GCA_009930125.1 Clostridia bacterium
GTGGTGAAGGAAGAGGTTTCGAATCTCGGGATCTCTCCTCGTTTCAGACCGAAGGCGGTCACATCCATATCATGCTGAATCAGTGATGTGGCAACGACAACATCCATGGGGACGATATTTTCCTTGACGCCTCCTGCCACACCTGCGTTGATGAGGTGCGTCACCTGATAATCGTCGGCCAGGATCTGGGCGCATACAGCGGCATTCACTTTTCCGATGCCGGAAACCACCATGACGACAGGCACGTTTTCGATGTTTCCTTTGAAAAATTCCATTCTGGCTTTGATTCTGGTTTCCTCCAGATTCATGATTTTCTTCAAGGGGGCAAGTTCTTCCTCCATGGCACAGATGATTCCAAGTATTTTATTCATATGGTTCTCCTTTAAACGCTTGTGTTTTATTTCATTATATTGAAAGAAAAAGGTGCTGTCCATTGCTCCGGGAAAAGTAGTCCTCCATTTCCTTCTGTCTTGCAGGAGGGCGGACACACTACATGATAATTTGAGAAATCCATTGAAAATCAGGATAATCTGTACTATATTAGATGTTGTCTGAAATGAAAGGAATGGAAATTATGCAACATGAATTAAGAAGAACGGGAATGCTCATAGGAGAAGAAAAACTGAAAAAGCTCCATCAGGCCAAAGTGGTTTTGCTGGGTCTTGGCGGAGTGGGAGGAACCTGCTTTGAAACGCTGGTTCGAGGTGGGATCGGATACCTCACGGTGGTGGACAATGATATCTTCACCCTGTCCAATCTGAATCGGCAGCTTCTCTCATCCTATGACAACATCGGTAAATATAAAGTGGACGCAGCCATAGAAAGAGCCGCGCAGATCAATAAGCACTGTGTGATCACGGGCTACAAGGCGTTCATAAACCTGGAGAATATGGAAGAGATTATTCCAGAAGACACGGATTACGTCATCGATGCCATCGATACCGTGACCAGTAAGCTGCAGGTCATCGAATACTGCAGAGCGAACGAGATTCCGGTGATCAGCTCCATGGGTACGGGCAACAAGCTCGATCCCACAAAACTCATCGTGACGGATATCACGAAAACCACCATGTGTCCGCTGGCTAAAGTCATGAGAAGAGAACTCAAAAGAAGGGGCATCGGATCGCTGAAGGTGATTTCCTCCACGGAAAAACCGCTGGTTCCTATGGAAATAGGAGAGGAGTCTTCAGATGGGCCTGTAAGTATGCTCAAAAAAAGAAGTACTCCTGGGAGTACCTCATTTGTTCCACCTGCAGCAGGGATTATTCTGGCGGGTGAAGTCATCAATGATCTGATGGAAAGATAAGATCAGGGCATTCTGAACTGATTGATCTCACCGATGTATTCGTATCCGAATTCACCGAGTTTCGAGATCAGGTCAGACTGATTGATGTCATACCTTTCGCATAGTGCTGAGAGTGATGAGTAATCATTTCTGAGCTTCGTGTTGATGGTGCTCAGCAGGATAAAAGGATCCATCTCCATGACGGCCTCATGATTGAAGTTTGTTTCGAGCATCATTTGTATTCCCCCCTAATTCGTGATTGATGTGTTACGAATATTATATAATGAAACTGGCTTCCGGTGTAAATTATTAACAATAGTTTGATAATTATTATAAGTTTGTTAATTAACTATCTAAGTAATCTTGAAATTCATAATGAGAACAGAGTAGTGGAAGTCCATGAGCGGGAGAAAAAGAAGGTCCCTCTTGTGGACTTTGCCTATATTTAAAGGTAGAATTGAAAGTGAGTAAATTCAGAATTGAAAAGCAAAGAGGAGTTGAGGGGGAGCTGTTTCTGCAGCTGATCTATGAAGACATTTAGTGAATATAAACTTAAGAATCTGATACTGAAAAACAGGGTGGTCATGCCGCCCATGTGCATGAACATGGCGGATGATGGCCATCCCACGGATTTCCACTATATACATTACGGGAATGCGGCTCTGGGAGAAATCGGACTGATCATTGTAGAGGCAACGGGGGTGACGCCTGAGGGCAGAATTCTGGAAAGAGATCTGGGATTGTGGAAAGACGATCAGATCGAAGGACACCGAAGAATCGTGGATCTGGCAAAGAAGTATGGTTCCCATATCGGAATTCAGCTGGGTCATGCTGGCAGAAAATGTGGGATCTCTTCGCTGACCACGCTGGCGCCGTCGGCCATCAGGTTCAGCGAGTCCTATCCGATGCCCAAGGAGATGACGGGGGAGGATATCGAGCATATCAAGAAGGCGTTCAGAGATACTGCTTTAAGAAGTGTGGAAGCTGGATATGAGCTTATAGAGCTTCATGGAGCCCACGGGTATCTCCTGCACGAGTTCCTGAGTCCTCTGACCAACAAAAGAACCGATGCATACGGTGGTTCAAGAGAAAACAGAGTAAGGCTGATCCAGGAAATCGCCGACACGGTTCGATCCGTGGTTCCGGAAGATTTCCCTGTGATTCTTCGTGTATCCGCTTCAGATTATGTGGAAGGCGGAATCGATCTGGAGGAGATGGTTGAGATCATCCATCTTCTGAAGGATCGGTTTGATATGATCCATGTGAGCTCTGGAGGTCTTGATGCGAATCAGCAGATTACTGTTTATCCGGGATATCAGGTGAAGTTCTCGGAAGTGATCAGAG
>RZYZ01000285.1 GCA_009930125.1 Clostridia bacterium
GATGAGATCATCGCAGAATCTCAGTACAGCGACTCTCCAGGATTCGAAATCGATGATGGGTTTATAGCAGGAATCGGGGAAAGCTACCTTTTCAATATGGTCATTCATGTTGGAACTCCTTTTCGTTGTATTTTATCACTTCGTGATCGATTGTGATTTTAATTGGAATTGGTCAGTATATCTTCTTGATGGTAAGACTGTAATCCTTCAAGACCTCAGGACTGATCTCCTTATCCACCTCGATGATCTGATAGAGGATTTCGGAGCCTTCCGTTTTATAGTCCAGAAGTCTACCGCTGACAGCAGTTCTGAAATCCGTATAGGAAAAGAAATGTTCGCCGCCGGAGACTTTATATTTCACCGGTTTAACAGAAGCTGTGGGGAGTGATCCGGATGGATGTCCATGGACCGGAAGAAGCACCTTTTTCTCCAGGAGCTTCTCCATATTACCTGAAAGGAGAGACTTGATGAGGTAATCAGCCTGAAGCTTTGTAAGATCCTCAAGGGCATGATTCAGTTTCAGACTTTCATGAGCACTCATAAGGTCTGAGATCTTTTTTCTCTGAAGTTTTGTGCTTTTCTCATTTTTCCAGCTGTCCATGAGCACACTCCTCGTATCGTTTTTACACATCCGAACTATTCAACAGGTTCCAAGGGCACAGCGGGATAATCAGGAAAAGCTTCATTGAAGGCACCCTTGTAGATTTTTCCGTTTTCACTTCTTACCAGGAAATAGGTGGATTCTGCTTCCGGGGTCTCTCTTACTTCAAAGAGATAGTAGAGATATTCCTGATCTTCACCTTCCAGCTGATAGGCGGGTCCCTGAATGAGACTTCTTTCAGCTTCAGGAAATTTCAGTGCCATGAGTTCCTCAGAGGATCTGAAGCTTTCCACATACTTTTCCTCATCGGGGTAGATTTCTATGGCTATGACCGGAGTCATGTTCTCATCCTCGAAAATGCCTAGATAGACTGGAAAACGGGCCTCACTTAGTTCTATATAGATCTGAAGGTCCATGGGGTTTTCAGCGCTGAAGATAAGATCACTGCTGTAGCGTTCACGAGGCAGATGAAAGTCAGTGGCATTCTTGTCTTTCTCGCTGGTGAGATCCGCAAATCCCGGCCAGTAGATTCCATTCTGAGGATTTTCGATATCCTCTATTATACCCAATTTCTGATAAAGATTCACATCTTCACCGCTATGACTTTCAACCGTGAGATGTATGAAAAGAAAAGTTCCATCGGAAATAACATCGAAAATGGGAGAATACTCACCAGGGATTTCCATGCCGAGATTGTTTGTAGAGTAGGCGGAAACGGCCTGAACGACGAGTTCATCTGTCACAGCAGTTTCCTTCATGGGCACAGTAGTTATCGGTTCAGATTCCCCAGATCCCATCATGGTGTATTCTTTTCTCAGATCAGTGGTTTCGTTCAGAATCACCTGCTTGAAGGCAAAGGTTTTGAAATCCATATCCAGATAGAGTAGTACAGATCCATGGATGTTGATGACAATGGGATTGTCATCGCTGATCCGTGTAGGCTCGCTGCCGTCGATTCTGATTTTCTTCAGCTCCAGATTGAAAGAGTCCTCCATTGTATTTCCGTAATAGATCCAGCCGTCTGAGATATTGATGGTTGTCGCTTTATCTTCGGAGAGCTGGGTTTTCCCGCTGCCATCCAGATTCATTTTCCAAAGGGTATTGGATTCATTTCTTCCGTCCACATAATAGATCGAATCTTCATAAAGCACAACGGAAGAGATATTTTCTTCACTCACCAGTACATTTTCCGTACCATCCATACCGATCCGATAGAGCTTGCTTTCCTCTCCGCCAAGGTAATAGATCTGGTCCTCATAGAGATAGAATCTCGATACTTTTTCTTCTGTGATTTTTTCCCGCTGGGTTCCATCGGTTCTTATTCTGA
This sequence comes from Clostridia bacterium, assembly GCA_009930125.1. Lineage (GTDB taxonomy): Bacteria > Bacillota > Clostridia > Clostridiales > Clostridiaceae > Proteiniclasticum. The sequence goes on from RZYZ01000285.1 coordinate 1,929, forward strand.
AGATCTTCTCGTATTCCTCCGTATTTTCAGGTCTGGATTCATTGATGTAGTAGATCCACTCATCAGCGACAGAAACAAGAGATGCCATGTCTTCATGCACCGCCTCCTTGTTGCTGCCATCCAGATTCATCTTATAGATCCGGTTGCCATCGCTGCCGTTAATGAAGTAGAGCCAGTCATCCAGATAGTTCAGGGAGTAGGCCTGATCAGAAGAGACCTTCTCTTCCCCGCTGCCATCGGCTCTGATCCGATAGAGTGCATTCTGATCCGCATAGTTCATGAAGTAGAGCCAGTCCGAGGCCTCCACGGAGATTCCACCATTACCCAGATTTCCATTGCTGTTTCCATATCGCGCAGTAGCATCCGATGAAGAAACGCATCCCGACAGAAGAAAAGAAACTGCACAGGCAAGAAGCATGAGAGACAGAATAAGTCGTTTCATGATAACCCTTCTTTCATTTTATTCTGCAGAATCTTTCTGGTTGATAAAATTATAACACCTTATAGTGAATAAGCTACAGGGATGTTATAAACTATTTAGAAACAATATCATGGTCTGCTTAGGACTCTGATCTGTGGTGTTTCATGAAAGAAAAGCATTGCCAGGCAATGCTTTTCAGGGAATATAAGGTATCTTTCTCATCGTCCAGGCTAGACCAGTACATAGGTGCCTGCTTCATAAAGATCGAAGGTCTCCTC
>RZYZ01000044.1 GCA_009930125.1 Clostridia bacterium
ATATTAGGGTAGAAATACCCCTACCCTTTTGTTAAATATACTGTTTCCCTAAAAGGACCTGATTTCAGCAATCAGGTCCTTTTCCCTTACATGGATTTTCTGTGATGGGGTTTTGTTTCCTAGAAAAAGTGCTCCATGGTTTTCATAGATCGCTCTCCTCTATGATTTCATGCAGAATTCTTCCGTCGGTGTCATGAAGGACGGTCCCCATGAGATGGGCGAAGGTGGGGCCTTCATCGATGAGCCGCATGGAAGGAATCTCCACATTCTTTCGGATGCCTCTGCCAGTGGCGAAGAAGACGGTCTGATAGTCCTCTTTCTCCGGATGGTATCCATGGGTGGACTTTCCATGATGCTCTTCACCTTCAGCATGCTCATCCAGTTTCACCTGAGCCGGTTTCGTGTGGTCGTCTGTGAAGAAGAACCCTTTTTTCGCCTCCAGCATGAAAGCGGCTTTTCTGGTAGCTCCGAAGGACATGGCTTCCTCTCTGGTATAGATTGCTTCTATGCCGATGTCTTCCCGGTCCTTCAGGGTCTTGAGAATCTCATATACCCGCTTCTTCATTTTTTCACTGCCCGGCTCTCTCAGATGAATGTAGCAGGAACCGTCCAGACCTTCCGCATAGGCATCGTAGTCCGTGATTTTCTGGCCTCTGGTTCGGATCAGTCCCTTATCCTTGAAGATGCTGTTCAGATGCAGGGCCGTATGCACAGGAATCTGGTCATGGTCCCCCAGAACAAAGAGGGTGGTCTTGTCCATGATCCCTTCTTCCTCCAGGAGTCTCATGAGGCCAGCCAGTTTCTGATCGTAGCTGAGAAGCGCTTCATGAGCTTCTCTGGAATCATATCCGTATTTGTGCCTCATGGCATCCAGTTCCACGAAATGGATCATCATGACATTGGGCTTTTTCTCTCTGATGGTGTAGTGGGCTACAGCTTCCACAAACCGGTCCAGTTCAGGCTGGCTTTTTCCATTACGCAGATGTCCGAAACGCCTGTTGATGTCCAGAAGGTAACCTGGTGTCCCGTTGGCCAGAGAAACGCCCACCTGGGTCTCCCAGAAATGGTTGGCGAACCGTTCAGGGAGATTGTAGGTGATGGCTGATTTGCCTGTGACGGGCCACAGAAGAGCGCAGGTTGTATAGCCTTTTCTCATAGCGGCATCATAGAAGGTGTCCACCTTTATTCGGTCTCTTGTCCAGTTCCAGTCCGGGCTTTTCCGGTTCATTTCCAGCAGCGTATTGGATGTGACGCCATGGTTCATGGGATACATTCCGGTGGAAATGCTGCTGTGACAGGGGTAGGTATTACTGGGATAGACGGAGTAGACCTTCCGGGAGAAGGAGGCGTCCTTCATGAGGCGGCGAAAGCCTGGAAGATTCTCGAGGGTCTTGAGGTCTCTGCTTCCTAGAGCATCGAAGGAGAGGATGATAAAATATCTTTCTTGCATAGTGAGCTCCTTTGTCGGTGAAATCTTCTTCATTGGTATCATAATCATATTAATATAGCATAGAAAAAATAAAAGAATCTGAATACCATCTGAACAATATGGAAACAAGCGGCCTAGAGATCTGGAGGCAATAGGGAGAGAGGAGAGGGATTCCTTTTTTACAGTTGTCAGAAGGGCAGGAGAACCTGTATGATGATACATAATGAAAGAAAAGAGAAGGCAAGGAGGCGATCAGCATGCACATAGGGGAAAAGAGCTGGGAGAAGATTCTTCAGGATGAAATGGAGAAGCCCTATTTCAGAAAACTCATGGAAGAGCTGGATAAGGCTTATGAACAGGGAAAAGTCTATCCGGAGAAACAGGAAATATTCCAGGCTTTCCGACTGACCCCTTATGACAGGGTGAAGGTGGTTCTCCTGGGGCAGGATCCCTACCACGGTAAAGGACAGGCGGAAGGGCTGGCTTTCTCCGTGAAGAAGGGCGTGAAGATTCCGCCTTCTCTCAGAAACATCTTCAAGGAGCTGGAAGAGGACCTCAAGATTGAAAAACCCGATCATGGGTCCCTGGTCTCCTGGGCGAAAGAAGGTGTGCTCCTTCTGAATACTGTGCTGACGGTAGAAGAGGGTAGGGCAAACGCCCATGCGGGCATGGGATGGAAGATCTTCACGGATAGGGTCATAAGGAACCTTGGGCAGAGGGAGGATTCTCTGGTCTTCATCCTGTGGGGCAATCAGGCGAAAGAAAAGGAAAAATTCATAGCAGAGCATCATAGAATCATCTCTTCTGTCCATCCCAGTCCCTTGTCGGCAAGAAGAGGTTTCTTCGGTTCAAAGCCTTTTTCAAAGACCAATGACTTTCTTCAGGAAATGGGCACAAGTCCTGTGAACTGGAAGATCAAATAGGGAAAGGTATTTTCCCGATGAACCGTCTTGATGCAGCGAAAAGCAGCAGATCATCCTTGCCGATGAGTCTGCTGCTTTTCATTTTATTTCAATGTACGGATCTTTCAGTATGTTTCTTCCAGCTCTTCCAGATGATTTTCCATATCCTTGGGCAGAAGCACCATGGACGTCAGAAGGAAGGCTGCTGCCAATGAGCCCAGAAAAAGGAAAGTGATCAGAAGTCCTTCTCCGATTAGTACAGGGTCTGCACCTTTCCAGGGGATCTCTTCGAATTTCCTCATAGTGAGGCGGTATAGAATTGTGAGAATCAGCGTTTCGGCACCAAGAAGGATGTTTTTCAGTCTGATCTTCTTCGAGAGTTCCTTCTGGATTCTGTAACGGCTGTTTCCTACAGTGAGGATGGTCCGAGCTCCTTTTTTCAGTTCACCCTGAAGCATGACCTTTGCCCGGGATGGTTTCTTCCTCATACAGGTCAGGATAGTTCAGCAAATCTCTTTTCCACGGTCTTCATGAGAATAAAGTGGAAGACCACGGAGAGTATGCTTAACAGGAGAAAGGCTACCATGAAGCCGGTGAAATAAGTCGGCGCAATCTTCACGCCCAGGAAGATGCTGAGGGCAGTGAGCCCGAAGCCCATGAACATGTGGATCACGGAGTTGAAGTTCTGCTTCACGGCTTTCTGCTCGGTGTCCCAGTTGAGTTTTGGCCATAGGGTATCCATGAGGATGCCCGCCTGATTCACCACAAGTGATGCCAGGAGCACAATGACCAGCGAAAGCAGAATGAACAGGAGATCCACCTGGAACAGGAAGACCATGATGCCATAGAGAATCACCAGTGCCAGAGCCTCCACATAGAAGGAGCTGAGAATCTTGGCGTAGATCTGTGTGCTGTAGGGAACCGGAATGTATTTCAGGAAGTAGAAATTCTTGCCTTCCCTTGAAATGGCCGTGGAAGAGATGATGTTCACAGAGCCCAGGAGAAATCCTACTCCTGCCATGCCCACGATAAGTACACCCTCATCCACAGAACGGATGAAGCCCAGCACCTGGAGCATTTCATCCTTGTCACCGGAGCTCCCCATGAAAATGGGAAAGAGGATGAACAGAGGATAAATGAGACTGATCAGAACGCAGTTGAGAAAGTAGATGGGCGTTCTGAAAAGCAGCTTCAGTTCCTTCAGAGAGTAGGAAAGTAGAATGCCTTTTCTGGCGGTTCCTTTCTGCAGATCCTCTGCGGATAACACCTTTCTGCTTGCCTTGCTTTCCGATACACCGATGACGCCTTTGAAGTAGATGGCATTTCCGATGAGAAAGAACACTCCCAGGGCTACGGCGCTGGCGGCAATCATGGCCAGAACGTAGAGGAGCCCCGCAACGGACTCATAGCCGATGAGCGCTTCCGTAGCGAAGAAGCTTGTGGGAAACACAAGTCCTGTGACTCGGAAAATCGGAAGCTCCGCGATGTTTCCGATGACAAGTTCGCTTCCCTGGTTCATCCGGTTGGTCAGAAACTGGATCCCGAAATTGAACCCCAGGGCCACCATGAGACTCAGTACACCGGCAATCATGTTGAATCGGTCACGATTCTTGAACCGGTTGCTGAAACGCATGATCACCATGGATAAAATAGAGGCGATGGTCAGCGGAAATACCGGCACCAGAATCAGTGTGACCAGCGTATAGATATAGTAAAGTATGCCAGCGGAGTCCTTGATGCCGAAAATCACAAGAATCGGCAGAAAGAACACGAGAATGATGAAATACTCATAGACCAGAGATACAAGGAACTTCGATGTCAGGATCTCTCCACCGCTGATGGGCAGATACAGATAGTTGTCCACATCCTTTGAAAAGTAGAAGACATTCATGACATAGAAGATTCCGAACATGAAAACCATGATGCCGGCAGCGGGAATCAGAAGCCTTATGAGCAGGGATTCCATCTCCATGACGGCCAGGGTGTCGTAGAGATCGGAAATCATGAATCCGAAACTGAGTCCCATGGTGACCATAAGAAACAGAACCAGAAGGATGACCTTCCATTTGGAGCTGAAGAAGGATTTCTTCGTGCTTCTGCCCACCATGTTGCTCAGGGTTTCGTCATTTTTGAACATGGCTCGGGTCAGAACAAAAATACTATTCTTCATCATTTGTCATCTCCAGGAATATTTTCTCCAGTCCTTCGTTTTCACTGACCAGTTCCCTGAGTTCGGTCATGGTGCCGCAGAACATGAGCTTGCCTTTGTTGATGATACCGACGCGGTCGCATACCTTCTCGGCCACTTCCAGCACGTGGGTGGAGAAGAATACCACGTTCCCCTTGTCAGCATGTTCTCTCATCATTTCCTTCAGATAGAAGGAGGATTTCGGGTCCAGACCCGTCATGGGTTCATCCAGAATCCAGAGACTGGGATCATGAATCAGTGCCCCCATGATGATGATTTTCTGCCTCATGCCATGGGAGTAGCTTGAGATGTAATCACCCAGCGCATCTTCCATATCGAAGCGTTTAGCGAGCGCATCGATGCGTTCCTGTCTTACACCGCTTTCCACATTGTAGATGTCACCCATGAAATTCAGGTATTCCAGTCCCTTCAGTCTCAGAAAGATATCCGGACTGTCAGGAACGAATCCGAACTGCCTTTTGTATGAAATCGGATCCTTTTCTAGGGTCATGTCATTGATGACGATTTCTCCGCCATCAGGAGTGGTGATGCCTGTGAGCATCTTGATGGTGGTGGTTTTGCCTGCCCCGTTGGGTCCCAGGAAACCGAAAATCTCACCAGGTCTCAGATCCAGTGTGAGATGGTCCACAGCTTTCACTTTTCCGCCATAGACTTTGGATACGTCTTTTATTGAAATCATATGCTTTTGTCGGCAGACGAGGTATCTGCCGTCCTCCATTTGAATTTTCCTGACTTCGTGCTTAGGAATGTCCGGCAGGAATACAGACATTCAGATTTTTCCTGACTAAAATATAACAAAATGAGTCGCTATAGTAAAGGGCGAAGTCGTGAAGAAAAATGATATATTTCTTAAATCTGAAGTATTTTCAGTGTCACTTAAAGTCTACATCATTCGCAGGATCATTCTTTGACTGTCAGGTCTCAAATAATCGAGAGCCATTACTTCCTGTTTACAGTGTGACCAGAAGGTGTACGGCCCAAAGAAAAAGCACCCTCAAAAGGATGCTTTCGTTCTGGCTTCTATGGGTATTTCCTATTTTTCCTTCAGCAGGTCTCTGATCTCCGTCAGCAGCACCTCTTCTGTGGTTGGAACAGGAGAAGCGGCAGGAGCCTCCTCTTCTTTTTTCTTCATCCGTGTAATCAGCTTGATCACAAAGAAGATGGTCAGTGCCACAATAAGGAAATTGACGATGGCCTGAATGAACAGTCCGACCATGATGGGTGTGCCGTTTGCTGTGAATGAAAGCTCGGAAAAGTCCGGGATGGAAAAGATTGCAGCAATCAGCGGCATGATGATGTCATCCACAAAGGATGTGATGATTGCACGGAAAGCACCACCGATGATGACAGCAACTGCCAGGTCTACGACATTTCCTTTGATGGCGAATTCCTTGAATTCCTTGATAAAAGTTTTCATAATTTCACCTCCTGGGATAATCATATCATAGAATGCCTATATAGTAGAAGATAATTATCGGGTCCTTTGGATACAAGAAGACTGTAAGGTTACGATAAGCAGAAGTGATGTTTTTCGGATGGATTTTACAAAATGTAAACTGCCTCCAGGTATGGTATACTGTAGTATAGTAGATTTCACAGAAAAAGAGGCACCTGAATACTTTAATGCATATTTTAGGAAACGGGTTCATAATTAATAAAGAGTATATTGAAAGTAGGTCACATTATGGAAGAGAAAAAAAACAGCAGAGTGCAGTATCTGATCCGGGAATGGCTCATTCCCATAGCCACAGCGCTGGTTCTGGCTTGGATCATCAACACTTTTGTGGTGTTTCGGATTGAAGTGCCCACAGGTTCGATGATACCCACCATCAACAAGGATGATAAGATCTTTGTATTAAAGGCCTACAACAAAGACAATTTCAAAAGAGGCGATATTCTGGTATTCGAGTCGGAAGAGCTGGGGGATGAGGACGGGAAGCCGATGCTCCTCATCAAGAGGCTCATAGGGCTTCCAGGAGAGAAGGTGGAGCTTGTCAACGGCATTCTTCTTATTGACGGCGTGCAGATCGAGGAGCCCTATGTGGTCAATGATTTCATGTTCAATGCGGAGTTTGATGTGCCAGAAGACCATCTGCTGTTTCTTGGAGACAACAGAGAGACCTCCAATGATGCCAGATACTGGCAGAATCCCTACATCAACAAGGACAAAGTCATTGGAAAAGGCGGACTGAGAATCTATCCGCTGGATAATATCGGATTTTTAAAATAAAACACAGTTCGTGATAGGGACTGCAGAAGAGATGGAGGTAATGGTATGGAAGTAAACAGAATCATTGAAAACAACAAGGAAAAACTCATAGAAGATGTGCTGAAGCTGGTATCCTATGAATCGGTACAGGGAGATGCGAAGGAAGGCATGCCTGCGGGAGAAAAAGTGGCTGCAGTGCTGGAAGAGACTCTGGCCATGGGAAAAGCCTATGGCTTCAAGACCATGAATGTGAATGGTCACGCCGGCGTCATCGAGTACGGAGAGGGAGAAGACTACGTGGCTGTGCTGGGACATCTGGATGTGGTACCTGTGGGAGAAGGCTGGACAAAGAACCCGCTGGGCGAAGTATCCGGAGACCGAATCTACGGCAGAGGGACCATGGATGACAAGGGACCCATGGTGGCAGCCCTTCATGGCCTCATCGCCGTGAAGGAGTCAGGTGTTCCTTTAAAGCACAGAATCCGTCTGATCTTCGGAACCAGTGAAGAGACAGGTGGAGCTGACATCGTGAATTATCTAAAGAGCGAAAAGCAGCCGGTCTCAGGGTTCACTCCCGATGCGGACTTTCCCCCCATCAATGCGGAAATGGGGATTCTCGTGATCAGACTGTCCAAGGAGCTGGAAAAGCACAATCTGCTTTCACTGGAGGGCGGCCAGGCTGTAAACATGGTGCCCGACAGAGCATCTGTAAGCTATCTTGAAGAAGGAGAGGAGAAGCATCTTTCCTTTGAAGGCATCTCCGCTCACGGAAGCACACCCCATAAAGGGAAAAACGCCATATCCCTGCTGATCCGCGAGATGAAGGAAAGGCCTGAATTCAGTGACCTTAAGGACACTTTAAGTGTGCTCGAGTATAATCTTGCAATGGATTTGGACGGCCATAACATGGGCGTGGACCTGGAAGATGAAGCTTCAGGAAAACTGGTTCTGAATCTGGGTAAAATCAAATTAGAAAACAATCATCTTGACACATACATCAATATCCGATATCCGGTGACTTTCGCCATGGAAGACGTGACAGAGAAAATCAGGTCGATTTTTGAGAAGGAAGGCTTCAGCTTTGAGATTCTTTCCCACGACGGTCCTCTTTATTATCCCAAGGATGCCGCCTTCATCAGAAAGCTCATGGATGTCTATGCCAAGGAAACGGGCGATGAAAGCGAACCTCTGGCCATAGGTGGAGGCACCTATGCGAAGATGATGAAGAACATCGTGGCCTTCGGACCGCTTCTGCCAGGCAGAGAAGATACCCTTCATCAGCTGGATGAGTATATTCTCACGGAGGATCTGATGACCTGTGCAAGAATTTATGCCAATGCCATGATTGAGCTGGCAAAATAGGGGGCAAGGGATGAACAGTAACAACAATAAGCCTGGGAAGAATAAGAATATAAAATTCTATATCATATACTTCCTCAGTGTTCTGGTCATGGTGACCGTATTCAATTACTTCGCCAATGACATCAGAAATCAGAAACAGACCTACAATGAATTCAATACCGCCATCATGGAGGATCGGGTAGCATCCATCAAACTGGATGAGTCCCAGAGGAAATTCGAGTACACCATGGTGGAAGGCGATGAGCTTTCCGGGTTTACGCTCTATACAGGACAGATCAGCAACGATGAGGATATCATCAAGCTGATCAAGGAGAAGGAGATCCCACTTGAAGTGGCGACGGTGCAGGTGGCAAATCCCATCATGACCATCCTTCTATCCTGGATCCTGCCCCTTGGTCTTCTGCTCTTCCTCGGAAACTACATCCTGAAGAGCATGGACAAACGAGGCGGCGGAGGCATGATGTCCTTCGGAAAGAGCACAGCGAAGCTTTATGAGAGCGATACCGGTGTCACCTTCAAGGATGTGGCCGGGCAGGAAGAAGCCAAGGAATCTCTCATCGAGATCGTGGATTTCCTGCATAATCCGAAGAAATATGTTTCCATCGGTGCAAAGCTGCCCAAGGGAGCTCTCTTGGTGGGTCCTCCGGGAACAGGTAAGACCCTTCTGGCGAAAGCGGTGGCAGGAGAAGCCAAGGTTCCTTTCTTCTCCTTATCCGGTTCCGCCTTTGTGGAAATGTTTGTGGGAATGGGTGCGGCCAGAGTCCGTGACCTCTTCAAGGAAGCCATGGCCAAAGCGCCCTGCATCATCTTCATAGATGAGATCGACGCCATTGGTAAATCGAGAGAAACCGGCGGATACGGCGGGAACGACGAAAGAGAACAGACCCTGAATCAGCTGCTTGCTGAAATGGACGGATTCGATTCCTCCAAGGGTATTGTGCTTCTTGCGGCCACAAACAGACCGGAAGTGCTGGATAAGGCGCTCTTAAGACCAGGAAGATTCGACAGAAGAATCATTGTGGATGCGCCGGATCTGAAGGGAAGAGAAGCCATTCTTAGAGTGCATTCCAAAGAGGTCAAGATGGGGGACGATGTGAATCTCAATGAGATCGCCAAGGGCACCCCAGGTGCCGTAGGGGCCGACCTTGCCAATATGATCAATGAAGCTGCGCTTCGCGCAGTGAAGAACGGAAGAGCCTATGTCATGCAGGAAGACCTGCAGGAAGCCATTGAGCTCGTCATAGCCGGTCAGCAGAAGAAAGACCGAATCATGTCTCCCAAGGAGAAGAGAATCGTTGCTTTCCATGAGATCGGTCATGCGCTGGTTGCGGCCATGCAGAAGAATACGGACCCTGTCATGAAGATCACCATCATCCCAAGAACCATGGGGTCTTTGGGGTATACCATGCAGGTTCCTGAAGATGACAAATATCTCATGAGCAAGGATGAAATGCTCACGGAAATCGCCATACTTTTCGGTGGAAGAGCGGCGGAAGAGGTGGAATTCGGGTCCATTACCACAGGCGCGTCCAATGACATTGAAAGAGCGACGAACATGGCCAGAAGAATGGTCACCCTTTACGGAATGAGCGAAACCTTCGATATGATGGCTTCGGAATCCGTAAGAAGCCAGTATCTGGATGGACGTACCGTCATGAATGTCAGTGACAGAACAGCGGCCAAGGTGGATGAAGAGACCCTTGCCATCATCAAATCCTGTCACAGAAAAGCCATTGAAATACTGGAAGAACACAAGGTGCTCATGACGGAACTCGCTGAGATCCTGCTGGATAAGGAAACCATCACAGGTCCTGAATTCATGCATGTGGTCAGGCAGCATATGGGTGAAGATTTCGGACTCACAAGAGCTGAGATGGCATCAAGAGAAGAAGCCGAAAAAGCCCAGCTTGCCAACGATGAGGAAGAGGTCATCCATGTGGAGGAAGAACCGAAGACGCCTGGATTCATTGACGAAGAGAAAATAGAAGAGGAAAATGCGCCTGAAAGCACATCTTCCGATGAAGAGAACGAAGACAGCACAATATAAGTGTATGGCCGTGATCCGTTTGGATTACGGCTATGCCTTTGGAGGAATAGATGAAAGAATTTAATGTAGATTTAGCTCCCCTGGAGCTTCAGAAAGAGAGAGCCTACCTGGAAAAGGTCTTAAACCATATCATGGAAGACATTCTCTCAAGCACCAGCAAGAAGAAAACCGTATACGACGACATCGTGGAATACAGAAAGACGCTCATAGATGAATACAGGAGCGATGAAGACAAGCAGATCGATTTCTTCGACCATAACCGGTTTGTGCAGGAGGAATCCTACAAGGCCATCGAGAAGAAGCTCGTGGAGCTGACAGAACTTCACAATACACCTTACTTCGGGAAGGTGGTATTTAAGGAAGAAGGGATGGACGAAGAGGAATCAATCTACATCGGGAAGTATGGTCTTGTGGATGAGCAGGAATACGAGCCACTGATCATTGACTGGAGAGCGCCCATCGCATCCCTGTTCTACAAGGGGTCTGTGGGAAAGGACAAATACCGTGCCCCCATGGGAGATGTGGATGTGGATATCAGTCTCAGACGTCAGTTTCTCATAAAGGACGGAGAACTGAGAGCGGTCTTTGACACGGAGACCGATGTAAGAGATGAGATTCTGCTTGAGGTGCTTTCATCCAATGCAGGAAAGAAGCTCAAGGACATCATCATGACCATCCAGGAAGAGCAGGACCGGATCATCAGAGAAAAGCGCGAAGGCGTTGTGGTGGTCAATGGAGTGGCAGGAAGCGGTAAAACCACCATCGCGCTCCATCGGACAGCCTACCTTCTCTATAACTACAGAAAGATGCTGGAGAACAAGGTGCTGATTCTTGGCCCCAACAACATGTTCATGGACTATATTTCCCAGGTGCTTCCATCCCTGGGTGAAGGCGGCGTGCATAACGACACCTTCAAGGATCTGGCCTTGAGTCTTCTTGAATTTGAAGGCTCCATGTTCATGGGTGAAGATTATACGGAAGCGCTGATCAGTGGCGACCAAGAGCTGGTAGCCGATGCCAGAAGAAAGAGAAGTGCGGATTTCAGGGCGGTTCTCGAAGAGAAGATCGAGGAAACGGAAAAGACCTACTTTGAATTCAAGGACATCGAATTTCTCGGACAGTCTCTGCTCACCAGAGAAGAGATGGAAAACATCCTTCTGAAGGACTTCAAATACATGCCTTTTTTCAAGCGTGCCAAGAGACTGAAGAAGATCATCGTCAAGAGACTGAAGGAAGTGAGAGACGAAAAGCGCTTTGAAATCGACAGAAGATATGAAGAGAAAAAGAAGAAGATGAAGGCCGACGGCAACGACATCAATATGCTGGACGGCATGAGAAAATCAGAGCTGAGAGAGCTTCTGCAGCTGGTTTCGGAAAAGAGAAAAGAGTTTCGTGAACTTTCGGAAGGAAATTATCTGAGAAGCTATCATGACCTGAAGAGCTTCGCCTTCTATACGGAAGCGGACATCGCTCCGATGCTTTATCTGAAGCACAGACTCCATGGTCTGAAGCTGCCCTATCAGGTGAATCATATCGTTCTGGATGAAGCCCAGGAATACTCCATGATTCATTTCGAAGCACTGAAGGACATCACCGGGTGCAGCTCCTTCACGGTGGTAGGAGATACCAACCAGATGATTCTGGAAGGCAGAAGCAGCATGAACGATCTGGGTGAGATCTTCCGTGATGTGCGCCACTATGACCTGACCAGAAGCTATCGTTCCACCTTCGAGATCATGGATTTCGCCAACCGGTTCCTGACTGGGGAGAAAATCGTGCCTCTGGTCAGAAACGGAAGTCCGGTGGAAGAGCACAAGGACATGAGCATGGAAGACATGCTGGAGGTCATTGTGAAGAAAGTGGAGGAGTATAAGGAAAACGAGCTGGATACCATCGGTATTCTCACAAGAGACATGAATACCACGAAGGAGCTGTATCAGCTTCTGAAGAAGAAGCTCAACGTGAAGCTCATCGACAGTGAAGATGCTCTTCTGAAGGGTGACCTCTATATCATGCCTTCCTACTTTGCCAAGGGACTGGAATTTGACGGTGTCATCATGGCGGAGAAGGCTGAAGAGGACGGCAAGGACCTCATAAACTACATCATGGCCACCAGAGCCCTGCACAGGCTGACAAGAATCACCTTCAGGGAGACCATGATCTATTAAGAAGAAGCATCTGATGAGGATGCAATGAAAAGAAGCGGCCATGGAGAGTGCAGGGACTCTCCATGGC
>RZYZ01000286.1 GCA_009930125.1 Clostridia bacterium
GCTTTATAGTCTCTGTAAAGAAGCAGGACTTAACGAGAAGGAAGCAAGGGAAGCTCTGGCATCGGAGACGATGACGGAAGAAGTGCAAGCGGACCTATTAAGGGCCCAGGAGCTGGGCATAAGAGGGGTACCCTACTTTCTTTTCGACGGAAAAGCGGAAGTCAGCGGCGCCCAGCCGAAGGAAGTGTTTCACAGAGTCTATGAAACTTTGACAAAGAACCCAACTGAAAAGTAATAGAAGATAGAAAGAGGAGATTGACAGATGAGTGCAAATTTATTTTTAGATGCCGTGGCAAGGAGAAGATCCCATTATGCTCTGGACAAGAAGGAAATCGTCAGCAGAGAACGAATCGAAGAGATTGTGAACACTGCCGTCATGAATGCCCCATCGGCCATGAACGCACAGAGTTCAAGGGTGGTGGTGCTTTTCGGAGAGCAGCATGACAGGCTATGGGATATCGTGACGAAGACGCTGAAGAAAATCGTTCCGGACATGGACTTCAAGCGAACGAAGGAGAGGCTTGACTCTTTCAAGGCAGGATATGGTACGGTGCTTTTCTACGAAGATACGAAAGTCATACGTAAGCAGGAGGAAGACTTCGCGCTGTACAAGGAGAATTTCGTACCCTGGGCCCATCAGGGGAACGGCATTCTCCAGTTCATCATCTGGACGGCACTGGAGAGTGAAGGCCTGGGGGCATCCATCCAGCACTACAATCCGCTCATCGACGATGAAGTGGCAGAAGTTTTCGGCATCAACAAGGACTACAAGCTTCTCGGTCAGCTGGTATTCGGAAACCCTGTGGGTGAACCGGCAGATAAGAAGATTCTCCCTGTAAGCGAGAGAGTCACGGTGATCAGATAGGCTTTTTCAAAGCAGGAAATCACAAACGATACAACAGTCATATTCAAAGACCCTCATGGATGGATCAGAATGATCTTTCATGGGGGTCTTTGAATATGAGGATAACATCATGATATTTCTCTGTACCGATATGGTTTTCGCATACTATAATAATGGTATTATATGGACGAATAAAACAGAGGAAAAGGGGATGGGAACTATGCTGAAGAAGTTCATGTCAGTACTGCTCATGCTATTATTCATGACTACGATCATTTCTGGATGTGCAGCAGAAAAAACACCGGAAGAGGGGGCAGGCGGTCCTGTTCAGGAAGAGCCTTCTTCCGGAGAAGAAGCGGAGAATCCTTCTGAAAGCGAGGAGGGGGAAACCGCGGGAGAATCAGAGGAAGCGGAGCCGGAGAAGCTGGTCTTATCCCTGGAAGGACCCGGCAATCTCATGTGCAATCTCCTCCAGGACGGGACAGCAGTCTATGAGGATGGCATGATCTACCACTCCGACAAGATGATGTTCGGCAATCTCATGAGAACCGATGTAAAGACCGATGAGACGGAGCTTCTGGTGAAAGGGACCCTTCACGACATCAATGTGGGGGATGGCAGAATCTTTGTGGTGGGGGATGTGGATCCTGTGAATCCCGATGATTTCGCCACATCCGGAATCTTTATGACCAAGCTTGACGGAAGTGATGTGACGCTCCTGAAGGAAGGGTATTTTGAAGAACTGGTGCTTTATGACGAGTATCTCTATTTCTATGATGTGATGGATGGAAATTTTCTGCGCATGAAATATGACGGAACAGAGGAAACCCTCCTTCTGGAAGGCGGCTATCCCCAGATCGTCATTCTAAAGGACCAGCTCTATCTCCATACATCGCTGGATGGGGATGATTCCATGAGTTACCTCTACAAGATGGCGCTGGACGGTGGAGAACCTGTGAAGGTGGATCCTGTGAGCACCTTTGGCGGAACCATCCATGTGGCCGGAAGCGACATTGTCTACATCGGCAGAAGCAATGACACCCAAGGCATGAAGAAATACGATACGGAAACAGGGCAGATCACGGATTTTCTGGACACCTGGATCAGTGACATCGTCTATGATGAAGATTTCATCTACTACTTCTGGAGTGGAGTCCGTATGGATAATGAGGATCAGGGCATCTACCGAAGCAGGCCCGATGGAAGTGAGGCGACGCTGCTGAAAAAGACGGAGTCTGCTTCAAGCTTCAATATCGCAGATAAATATCTCTTCTACATCACCAATGACGAGAAGAGAAGAGTGACGAGGCTGGACCTTGAAACGCTTAATGAATCCTTCGTGCCCCTGGCGGAGGAACTTTTGCCCTGACGGCTGAAAAAAAGACAAGCAAAGAAATAAAGAGGCCTCCGTTTCCCAGGTATGGGAGACGGAAGCCTCTTCCTTTTTGTGACTGCAAGGGGAACGGACTCAGGAAGCGGTGCTTCTACCTGAAGATGGATTTCGTTTCCATGAGCAGATCGGATGTTTGTCCTTCTGTAGCCTTTAGAAGCCCCTCCACGGGCACTTCGATCTGATAGCCCCTTTTGCCTGCGGAGACGATGATACTGTCATAGGACTGGGCATGGACATCATAAAAGGTCCTGTAGAGCTTCTTCATGCCTACAGGAGAGCATCCGCCTTTTTCATAGCCCGCCACTTTCAGAAGATCCCTCTGGTCGATGAGAGAGATGCTCTTTTCACCAGCGGCCTTGGCCGCTTTCTTCAGGTCCAGCTC
>RZYZ01000045.1 GCA_009930125.1 Clostridia bacterium
TGTGTACAACAAGAATAAAATGCAACAAAACAGCTAGAACCCTTGTATTAAGGTATTTCTAGCTGTTTATGCTTCTTGCAACTGTCAAACTCGGGAAAAGCCGCATAAACATTTTCACACTACAGCCTTCGGGCTGTATTTTTTCGTGCTTTAATTCCGTTACCGGTTACGTTATAATGAAGAATGATTAAAATGAAGTATGGTGATAAAATGAAGACAAGAATTATGAATACGAACTCCGTCGAAGAGACCATGGAGATCGGCAGAAAAATCGGACAGCATATCACCCGGAGTGTTACGGTCTGTCTGACAGGAGATCTGGGTACCGGGAAAACGCATTTCGCGAAAGGCTTTGCGGAAGGATTAGGCATCACTGATACCATCACCTCCCCTACTTTTACCATCGTCAACGAGTATCATGAGGGAAGAATCCCTTTCTACCATTTTGATGTATACAGAGTGAATGACATCGACGAAATCCTGCAGGTGGGGTTCGAGGAATATGTATACGGAAATGGAGTCACACTCATTGAATGGGCTGATATGATTGAACCGATTCTGCCGGATGAATTCATTCATGTGAAAATCGAAAAAACAGATAACGAAAACGAAAGAAAAATCACGCTGAAGTCATTCGGTAGAGAGTATGACTTTCTGGAGGAAATGGAATGAAAATATTAAGTATCGATACTTCATCCAACAACTGCTCTGTGGCTGTGGTGGATGAGAAAGCCATGCTGGGAGAAATCAACGTCAATTACAATCTGCAGCATTCTGTGCTTCTGATGCCGCTCATAGAAGAGCTGCTGATGCGGCTTGACCTGAAGGTGAAGGAATTGGATGCACTGACCCTTTCAACAGGCCCTGGGTCCTTCACAGGCCTTAGAATCGGTCTGTCTGCAGCGAAAGGACTGGCGCTGGGCGCAGACCTTCCTATTTTCGCTTCTGATGCCCTCTCCATACTCGCCTACGGCGTATATGGATTCAGCGGGATCCTTGTACCTATGGTGGATGCGCTGAGGGGTGGTTTCTATACAGGACTTTACACCTTCCACAACGGAAAGCTTGTAACACTCATGGAACCGTCCATTCTTTCTCTGGAAGAAGTGAAGCAGAAACTGGAGAACGAAGAAAGAGACATTCTGATTCTGGGTGACATCGTAGACAAAATCGGTGAAGAAGAGCTGAAATTCAAGGAGAATGTATCCATTGCCCATGCTTCACTGAACATTCCGAAGGCCAGCAATATCCCCTACCTTCTATGGGATCGAATCCAGTCAGGTGATTCTGACGATATACATAATCTGGTTCCAGTCTATATGCGAAAAAGTCAGGCTGAATATGAATATGAGAAAAAGATCGGTATGCTCAAATGAATCTGATGGTAGATATCACCGAAATGAAACCTCAGCATGTGAATGAAGTCTACAGCATATCTGAAGAAGCGTTCCCTCTTCCCTGGGCCAAGGATGAACTTGTAAGGGAAACCGCCAATCCCAACGCACTGAACCTAGTTGCTCTCTATGAAGGAAAGGTTGTCGGGTATGTTCAATGCTGGTATACCCTAGACAGCGCTGACATCATCAATGTGGCCGTTGCCGGTGCATACAAAAGGCAGGGGGTCGGTCACAGACTGGTCAGGGACCTCATTCTGCATCTTAAGGAAAGAAGTGTGGAAAATGTATTTCTTGAGGTCCGGGTCAGTAATCTGCCGGCTCAGAAACTCTACAAGTCTATGGGCTTCATCACTCTCAGTAAAAGAGAACGCTATTATGTCAATGGTGAGGATGCACTGGTGATGAATCTGCAGATCTGAGTAGATTTCAAGAAAAAACAAACAGCCTCTTCAGAATTCGAGATTTCTGAAGAGGCTGTTTTTCTATTTATTCATTTTTCTTTCAGACTGCTTTGTGAAGCTTTGGGTAGCTTTTCTGAAATCGGGCTTCCTTATTGATCAGGGAAGCTACGCGATCATAGAAGAGAATCCCTACACCTGAGATGATTATTCCCTTGATGAAATTGAATACCGGAATGCCGAAGAACATATAGGATCTGAACATTTCAGCTTCCATGCCTCCTGGGAAATACAGTGGAATCAGGATGTAGTAGTTTGCAAGCATAGCCAGAGGAACCATCACAATGGATCCAAGCAGTGCACCTAAGATGGCACCTTTTCTGGTTTTGAACTTCTTGAACACCATGGAAGCGGCAAATACGTAGGAACCTACAACAATGATGTTTGCGAGCTGTCCTACCCCACCAGTGGAACTTCCCTTAATCATGATGACCAGCAGGTTTTTCAGAATTTCCACACCGACTCCAACCAAAGGACCGAATGCGAATCCGCTGAGAAGAACCGGTACTGCCGAAAGATCGACTTTCAGCCATGGGAAGGCAGGCAGGATCGGGAATTCAAAATAGGTCAGAATGAATCCCAGTGTCATAAGAAGTGCAGCCTTGACGATGATGTTGGTTTTTTTTGATATGTTTACCATGAGTAAACCCCTCCTAAAGATTGCTATCTCCAGAAGATTGCTTAGAAAAAAGCCCTGATTTCATAGAAATCAGGGCGCAAAAGCTAAAACAATCATTCTTCTTCCATCCAGACTTTAACTGTCGGCTTCGGAGTTACACCGAATCAACCTTGCGGTTCGTGGGCTATACCACCGGTGGGGAATCACACCCCGCCCTGAAGACGCTATTTAATTTACAATTAGATAGTACCACGTTGTTATTATTATGTCAATAGGACCTGGATTATGGTACAATTATTATGAAAATGGATGATCGAATCCATGGTTGCTTGCCAGTCATTTCGCATCGGGAGGATTCCACTATGAAATCAGCAATGAAAATACAGATTCTGGAAGAAGGAAGAAAGCTTCTGGATACTTTTACACTCTCCTACCCTTATGGATTATACAAAGATTCCTATTACTCGACGACCTATGATGAGCTGTCCAGATGGCTGAGACAGACCATCTCCTATTACAAAGAATCCTCTCCACTGAAGCAGGAGGATCCCCTGGTCGTATATCTCAATTCCTTCAGAGGCAAGCTGGGCAATATTGACCGCAGAGAATTCCAGCACATACTGACACAGCTGAGCGAAACAGAATAACCCTTGAAAATAGACAGGAGCATCTTACATGCCCCTGTCTATTATATTCCTTCAGATTCAGTTCAGGAATTCTCTTTTGCTGTTTTCTGATCCTTATTGAGTCCTTTCATGCTTAAGCTGATTCTCTTTCTCTTCAGATCCACAGAAAGCACTCTCACATCCACCACATCTCCGGACCGTATGAAGGTGAGCGGGTTGGTGACATAGCTTGTGGAAAGCTCGCTCTTATGAACCAGACCGTCCTGATGGACACCGATATCGATGAATGCGCCGAAATCCGCCACATTTCTCACGACACCCGAAAGCACCATGCCTTCGGTGAGGTCCTTCAGTTCAATGACACCTTTCCTGAATACAGGCTTGGGGAGATCTTCTCGGGGGTCTCGGCCAGGCTTCTGAAGCTCTTTTATGATGTCCTTCACTGTTGGTTCTCCAAGACCGGTAAGATCACAGAGCGCTTTCAGACCAAAGGCTTTCGCTTTCTCTTCGATGTCGCTTAATCCCTGTGAGGACAGCTTCTTCTTGTCATATCCAAGCTCTTTCAGAATCAGATAGGCAGCCTGATAGGATTCAGGGTGCACGCCTGTCGTATCGAGAAAATCTTTTCCTTCTCTGATTCTAAGAAATCCTGCACATTGCTCGAAGGCTTTGTCTCCAAGTCTCTTCACTTTCTTGAGCTCTTTTCTTGATGTGAACTTCCCGGTTTCATCTCTGTAGGCCACGATGTTTTCCGCTATGGTCTTGTTGATGCCCGAAACATAGGATAGCAGGGCCGGTGTCGCCACATTGAGATCCACCCCCACCTTATTGACCGTATCTTCCACTACACCGGACAAGGAAGCGTCCAGTTTCTTCTTGTTCATGTCGTGCTGGTATTGTCCTACGCCGATGGACTTCGGATCGATTTTGACCAGTTCCGCCAGTGGATCCTGCAGTCTTCTGGCGATGGAAATAGCGCCACGCACCGTGACGTCCAGATCAGGATACTCCTCATTGGCGATTTTGGAAGCGCTGTACACAGATGCGCCGGCTTCGTTGGTAATCACATAGGAAAGATCGATGTTCTCCGCTTTGAGTTCTTCAATCAGTTCCATGAGTACCAGTTCTGATTCTCTGGACGCGGTGCCGTTGCCCAGAGATATGACTTTCACATCGTACTTGCGGATGAGATCCTTCAGGATTCTTTTGGTGCCTTTTATGTCCTGTCTGGGCATGGTGGGATAGACCGTTGCGGTATCCAGATATTTCCCCGTTTCATCGAGAACAGCAACCTTGCATCCTGTTCTGAATCCCGGATCATAGCCCATGACACTGTAGCCTCGTATAGGCGGCTGAAGTAGAAGAGATTTCAGATTCTCCTTGAATACATCAATGGAAGAGTTCTCGGCACGTTCCGTCAGGGTGTTTCGAAGTTCTCTTTCCAGAGAAGGCAGAATCAGACGCTTCAATGCATCAGAGGCTGTTGCGTGAATCACTTCATTGCAGGAAGCATCCTTTGTGACATATCTGCCCATGATGGCTCTGTGAGCTCTTGTCTCATCCACCGCAACAGTGACTTTAAGTATTCCTTCTTTTTCTCCTCTGTTGATGGCCAGAATTCTGTGACTTGGCATTCTCAGAGCGAATTCGCTTCTGTCATAATACATTTCATAAGCTGTGTTTTCCTTGTCCCCTGAGGTTTTCAGCTCTGCAGTCTTCACATACACATTTCTCAGCATGCCCTTCAGATCCGCATCTTCCGACATGATCTCGGCAATGATGTCACCAGCGAGTTTCATGGCATCCTCTACAGTTGCCACTTCCTCTGTGATGAAATCCTTCGCCTTTTCCGCAGGACTTTTCCCTCCACTGAGGATATAGTCCGCTAAAGGCTCCAGGCCCTTTTCTCTGGCGATGGTCCCGCGGGTTCTTTTCTTTGGTCTGAAAGGAAGATAGATGTCATCAAGCCTTGTGATGGTCTCCGCTTTTTCTATATCCTTTTTCAGGTCTTCCGTAAGATTGTCCTGCTCTGTGAGTAGCCTCAGGATGTCTTCCTTTTTCTGCTGCAGTCCTCTCAGGTACTCCAGTCTTTCATGAAGATCACGGATCACATGGTCTTCCAGAGAACCGGTGGCTTCTTTTCGATATCTGGCGATGAAGGGAACCGTGGCTCCTTCATCCAGAAGTTTCACCGTCCCTTCCACCTGGTCTCTTCTGACATTGAGTTCTTTTGCAATTCTATCAATTATATTCATATTAAGTATTTCTCCTACTCCGCTTTCAGGCTTCCGCTGCTGTTCTGTTTCAAATACGCACTGATGAAGAGATCGAGGTCTCCATCCATGACGCTGTCCACGTTCGCGTCTTCTGCTAAGGTTCTGTGGTCTTTCACGAGATTATAGGGATTGAACACATAACTCCTGATCTGGCTGCCCCAGCCCACATCCTTCATTTCACCCGTGATGTCCTCGATCTTTTCCTTGTTCAGTCTTTCCTTTATTTCGATAAGTTTGGCCTTCAGCATCTTCATGGCTGTTTCCTTGTTCTGCACCTGACTTCTCTCATTCTGACAGGTGACGACAATTCCTGTGGGAAGATGGGTAATACGGACGGCAGAGTCTGTCGTATTGACATGCTGCCCCCCTGCACCGGTACTTCTGTAGGTGTCGATTCTCAGTTCATCGTCTTTGATCACCACTTCACTGTCATCTTCGAGCATCGGCACAGCTTCCACCGAGGCGAAACTCGTCTGACGCTTTCCACTGGAGTTGAAAGGAGAAATTCTCACCAGTCTGTGGATGCCTTTCTCCGCCTTGAGATATCCATAGGCATAAGGCCCTTCGATTTTCAGGGAAGCATCCCGTATGCCTGCTTCATCACCTTCGATGAGATTCACCAGTTCCACCTTGTAGCCTTTCTTTTCCGCCCATCGGGTATACATTCTGAGCAGCATGGAAGTCCAGTCCTGAGCATCCGTACCCCCTACTCCGCTTTTCAGGGTCAGAATCACATCATTGTGGTCATACTTTCCGGATAGGAGAACACGCAGATGCATGGCTTCCACACCTTTTTTCAGTTCTCTCACTTCACGCAGCAGATCTTCCTGCATGGATTCATCCTCTTCAGACAGCTCCATCATCATCATGGCATCCTCTACGCGTTCTGAAAGGTCCTGGTATTCCTTGATCACATTTTCAATATTCTTTTCTTCCTGGGTGATTTTCTTTGCGTTTTCAAGATCTTCCCAGAAGCTCTGCTCCTGCATCTTGAAAATCAGTTCCTCTCTTCTTCTGGATAAGGCTTCGATGTCAAAGAGACACCCGGATTTCATCCAGTGATTCTTTGAAGTTTTTCAGTTCATTGACTGCTTCTACCATCTTCGGTAACATTTTCATCACTCCTAAACATTCATTTCATTTCAAAATAGACCTGGTTGCCCAAGTCTATTTGATATTTTCTATTTTGCTGCGCCGTGACAGTTCTTGTATTTCTTGCCGCTGCCGCATGGACAAGGGTCGTTTCTGCCGACTCTTGTATTCTTCACAACAGGCTTTCTCTTCAAGGTCGTGTCCTGATTGGTGGATGTTTCCTTGGCTACCTGTTCACGCTCGATTTTCTCTTCCTTACGGACTGCGATATGAAGAATATACTTGATGGTGTCATTGTTGATGGAATTGATCATTTCATCAAACATCTCTGAACCCTCAAACTGATAAGCCTGAACCGGATCTTGCTGCTTGTAGGCTCTCAGACCGATTCCTCTCTTCAGATGATCCATGTTGTTGATGTGTTCCATCCACTTCGTATCGACTACCTTCAGCAGGATGACACGTTCGATTTCTCGGATCTGCTCTCCGATTTCCTGTTCCTTCTCTTCATGGATGGATACACCGATGTCATAGAGCATCTCTTCGATGTCCTGATTGGTCATTTTCATCAGTTTATCCGCTTCCAGTGTATCATGAGGAACGAAAATGTCTTCCATATAGGTAATCAGCTTTTCGATGCCTTCTTCTCTTTCCGATCCGTTTGAAAGATGGATATTCACCGCTGTGGAGACCACATTATGCAGCATGGCGCGGATGTTCTCTTTCAGGTCTTTCCCTTCCAGCACCATCTGTCTCTGACCATAGATGACTTCTCTTTGCATATTCATGACATCATCATAGCCAAGAAGGGTTTTTCTGGTATCAAAGTTGTTTCCTTCCACTTTCTTCTGGGCGTTTTCAATGGATTTTGTCACCATCTTGGATTCGATGGCATCATCCCCCAGCCCCATGTTGTCGATCATGCCGAAGAGTTTCTCTGAACCGAAGATTCGCATGAGATCATCTTCCAGGGATAGGTAGAATCTGGATTCTCCAGGGTCCCCCTGACGACCGGAACGTCCTCGGAGCTGATTGTCGATACGTCTGGATTCATGTCTTTCTGTACCGATGATCTTCAGACCACCCACATCGATGACATGGTCTCCAAGCTTGATATCTGTACCTCTACCAGCCATATTCGTTGCAATGGTGATGGATCCCGGTTCACCGGCACGCGATACGATTTCAGCTTCTTTCTCATGATACTTGGCATTAAGCACTTCATGAGGAACCCCGTTCTTCTTCAGCAGGGTTGAAAGATATTCAGACTTCTCGATGGAAGTGGTTCCCACAAGGACAGGCTGCTTCTTCGCATAGGCTTCCTTGATCTCCGCTACCACTGCCTTGTATTTGGCTGGTGCATTTCTGTAGATGAGATCCGGCTGGTCCAGTCTTCTGATGGGTTTGTTGGTTGGAATGACGATGACATCCAGACCATAGGTGTGTCTGAATTCAGCCTCTTCAGTGAGGGCGGTACCGGTCATACCGGAAAGCTTCTTGTACATTCTGAAGTAGTTCTGGTAGGTGATGGTTGCAAGGGTCTTGGACTCTCGTTCCACCTTCACCCCTTCCTTCGCCTCGATGGCCTGATGCAGTCCATCTGAGTATCTTCTACCTTCCATGAGACGTCCGGTGAATTCATCGACGATGACCACTTCATCATCTTTGACCATATAATCCTTATCGACTCTGAACAGATAGTTCGCTTTGAGTGCCTGGGTCACATGGTGCTGAAGCTCCATGTTCTTGGGCTCTGCATAGTTCTCCAGATGGAATGTCCTTTCCGCTTCCGCTACACCCTCTTCAGTGAGCACGACGGATTTCGCTTTTTCATCCATTGTATAATGGACATCTTTCTTCAGCTGTTTCACAAAGAAGTCTGCCACTTTATAGAACTCGGTGGATTTGTCCCCCTGTCCGGAAATGATCAGTGGCGTTCTGGCCTCATCGATCAGAATGGAATCCACTTCATCGACAATGGCGAAATTGAGCTCTCTCTGAACTCTTCTTTCAGCATAGACCACCATGTTGTCTCTCAGATAGTCAAATCCGAATTCATTGTTGGTACCATATGTGATATCAGCCTGATAGGCTTCTTTTCTCTGCTCATTGGTGAGACCATGGACGATGACCCCGCAGGTAAGACCGAGGAACTCATAGATCTGTCCCATCCAGTCTCTGTCTCTTGATGCCAGATAATCATTGACAGTTACCACATGAACGCCGTTTCCGGTCAGTGCATTGAGGTAGGAAGGCAGTGTGGCCACCAGGGTCTTACCTTCACCGGTCTTCATTTCCGCAATTCTACCCTGGTGAAGGATAATACCGCCGATGATCTGTACGCGGAAGTGCTTCATGTTCAGCACTCTTGCAGAAGCTTCTCTTACTGTCGCGAATGCTTCAGGAAGCAGATCATCCAGTGCTTCTCCCTTTTCCAGTCTTTCCTTGAATTCCTCTGTCTTTGCTTTCAGTTCTTCATCGGACAGTTTCTGAAACTCAGCATCCAGTGCTTCCACTTTGTCTGCAAGAGGCTCGATTCTTTTCACTTCCCTCTCGCTGTAGGTTCCAAAAACCTTATCAAATAATCCCATTTTTTCAACTCCAAATTTTTATTTCAATCCTAATTGTCCTGTTATGCCATATTCATTCCTTTCAACCTGAAGAAAGGCATTATGGCCCAGATAATATTATAGCACTTATCCACAATATATATCAATATTTCAGCTTCCTGTGGCAGCTTATTCTATGATTCTTTCCAATTTTATCTCATGAAAATTAATTTAAGGTTAACTCAAAAAATCTGCAGCAAAGTAAAAGGAGCATCTTTCGATGCTCCAAGCTGTATTATATTAATCTTCTTCTCTTTCAAGGAGACCATAGTTTCCGTCTTTTCTCTTGTAGACTACGCCTGTTTCTCCTTCTTCATCTTCAAAAACATAGAAGTTGTGTCCCAGGAGTTCCATCTGGAGTACTGCTTCTTCCTTTGACATAGGCTTCATGGAGATTTTTTTGGTTCTGACAATTTTAGGGGCGTCATCACCTTCCAGCTCATCCATCTGTGTGAAAGCAGTATCGTTGAACCTTACGGAAGGATTACCTGCTTTTCTCTCAATCTTCGTCTTATATTTTCTGATCTGTCTTTCCAGTTTGTCCTGTACCAGATCGATGGATTTATACATGTCATCACTGGATTCTTCTGCTCTTAAGAGAACATTACCGAAGGGGATCGTTACTTCAAATGTCTGATCCATCTTTGTCACACTTAATGTGGCTCGAGCTTCCACCGGCTGATTGAAATACTTGTCGAGTCTGCTCAGTTTATTTTCAACCGCCTCCTTTAAACCGTCTGTAAGTGTAATGTTTCTTGCATAAATGTATGTCTTCATATGGTTTGCCCCCTTGTTGATTTAATATTTATGATAGTTCTATTTTAAATGAAAAACGGCATTTTATCAAGCTTTATTCGCCCATTGACGAAATTTTCAATCAATTCTGGATTGGTTTTTCCTGGGCTTCAAAGGATATTCACGGATTCCAGTTCGCCTATATAACCGGATGTCTCCTTGAGGTTTTCCAGAATACTGAAGATGTAGGCGCTTTCTTCCGCGCTCAGATGCTTCTTTCGTGTTAGCACATCAATGGATTCCGGTGTCGAGATGGTTTTTTCGAACCACATGATGAGAATCCCTTCCTTGTTGTAGAGGACTTTGGACTGGTTGCGGAAGAACTTATTCATTCCGATCCCTTTCCAGTTCAGAACATTCGAGTCTTCCATGGGGATTTCGAATCCCCTCTTGATTTTCATCTTTCCGTTTTTTCTAAACTCCACCTTCTCCTTAAGCACCAGATTTTCTCCCTTGTGCATGAGTTCGTAGTTAAAGGAAATCGTGTCAATACTTCCTTTCTGCCATAGTGGACATCCAGAGTACTGTAAAAACCATCTTCCTTCCAGCTTTTTCAGTTCCCGGTCATTCATAAGCAGCACCTCCTTGTTTCCCTTTTTCCTATTGTACCCTAGAATCTCAAATTTGGTTTATCCATTTAATGAAGTTTATATTAATACTATGAAGTATTTTTGAAATCAAACTATATTTTGGTATAATTGTTTTAGTTTCATCCGGACCAAATAGTTTAGGAGTTGATTATTATGGACAATGGTACCTTAAGACTCGTCGGGCTGATGCTGCTCTTTATGGTGGGCGGCGGACTTTACAGTCTGGTCATGTCATATTTCACAAAGAACAATCTGCTCAGATTTCTCCCTTCCCTTGCAGGCGTCATCCTGATCCCTTATCTGATCTATCAGATGTACTATGGCAATCTGGAAGGATTCATGCCTCTGGCATACCTGCTATTTATATTCATGATTCTTTCCATCATCATCGGAAACGTGCTGGCCAATATCACAGTGAACATTCTGCGGAAACGAAAATGAACCGCAATGCAAAGAGGCAGAATGAGAAGTGAAGTACACTTTTCATTCAGCCTCATTTACTATGTGTTTTTCCAGTTCACAGTGATCACCACAGTTCCTCTGGCACCTTCTTTCAGGTTCGCTGTGTATCCCAGCTCTTTCAGCTTCGCCAAAAGCGGTTTGCGCAGATCCTCTTCAATTTCATCTTCTTCGAAGAAGAATACTTCCTTCTCCTTACCCAGATAGGAGGATCGTCCAATTCTTTTCTTTATTTTCTGCAGTACATCTTCAATTTTAGCAGTTTCATCAGATAACGCTCTCACAAAAATTTCCAGCCTGATATCCGACAAGTCATCAGGAAGATCCGGAAGGAGCTGTTTCAGCTTTTCTCCATCGATGACGTCTCTATACATGTAATCACCCTTCTTCCTATATCGGCAGTGTCCAGTTCTATCGCTTATTGCGCAAGCTCATTCACGATGGAAACGCTTGCGGACAGTCCCAGTCTCGTAGCACCGTTTTCAATCATGCCCATGGCATCTTCCAGTGTACGGATTCCGCCTGATGCCTTCACGCCCATTTCCGGTCCGACGGTTTTTCTCATCAGCGCGATGTCTTCTTTTGTTGCACCGCCCTTTGAAAAACCGGTGGATGTCTTCACATAATCTGCCCCTGCATCTTTAGCCAGTTCGCAGGCTTTGACCTTTTCTTCATCTGTAAGAAGACATGTTTCGATGATGACCTTTGTCAGCACGCCCTTTGCCGCCAGAACCACCGCACGGATGTCTTCCAGCACATACTCATAGTCCTTGTCCTTCAGTTTACCTACGTTGATGACCATATCCACTTCTTCCGCTCCGAGCAGGACCGCTTCATTGGTTTCAAAGCTTTTGGCTTCCGTGGTCATCTGTCCTAAAGGAAATCCGACGACGGTACAGATTTTTGTATCCGTGCCTTCAAGCAGCTCTTTCGCCTTTTCGATGTTGCATGGATTGATGCACACACTGAAGAATTTATGTTCTCTCGCTTCTTCACAGAGCTTTACCAGTTCCGCTTCTACAGCGTCCGGTTTCAGCAGTGTATGATCGATATGTCTTGCTAATGTTATTTTATCCATTTAAAGTACCTCCCAGGTCTATTTCCATTATATTTTACCATAGTTTCCCTGTGATTAAATAGACACGCCTCAAATTCATAGAAACAATACATCCTTTTCATCAGCAAGAAAAAAGCTTCCTTATATTAAATTTTCAATAAATCCTTGAAAACACAAGGATATTCTAATATACTTTTTTCGGGTTTATGTTATAATCCCGACTTTGACAGTTGAAACAGTATATATTCAATGAAAAGCCTTGCAAACAAAGAAATTTGCGAGGTTTTTATTGGTTTTGTATTGTTGT